>DATCYL010000238.1:0-7149 GCA_036570305.1 Lachnospiraceae bacterium | reverse complement strand
TTTGCTCTTTCATTAATTTCTGAAAACGATTAGTATCACTTGCCACATTAGGCTCATTTAACTCATTTAGTATTTCTGTCAATCGCATGACAATATCTTCTAACTTATCAAACATTTTTCCCTCCACTCTCTAGCCTTTTTGCCCTGCTACAATGCGATCAAAACCGGCGAGATCTTTATATGTATGAATTTTTATAAATCCATTTTCTTCTAATATACAACTTACGCTTTCTTTTTGATTGTATCCGATTTCCAAAAAAAGCCAGCCCCTTTCCTTTAGGTAGCTTAAAGCTTTTTTCCCTATTTCCCTATAAAAGTATAAACCATCTTCTCCCCCATCCAAAGCCATTCTGGGGTCATGTTCCTTTACTTCTTCCTGTAAACTTTCAATGACTTTACTCTCAATATAAGGGGGATTTGAAACAATTATATCATAGCTATCTTTGATTTGGTCAAATAAATTACTACAAACCCAGGTAACTTTCTCTCCTAATTTTTGACTATTTTTCTCAGCAACCAAAAGAGCCTGCTTGGATACATCCACACCTGTAACTTTCACACCGGGAGCCAACTTTTTTATACTCAGGGCAATACAGCCGGAACCTGTACACATATCAAGAACTTTATCGTCCTCTTTTATTACTTCCAAAACCCTCTCCACCAGACACTCCGTATCTTGTCTGGGAATCAAGACATGCTTATCTACCCAAAACTCCAAGCCCATAAAAAAGGCTTGATGGGTAATATGCTGTAAGGGTATATGACTTTGCCTTTTTACAATAAAAGCTTTATAGCTACTCTCTTCTTCCTCTTTTACCGAATCTAATGCCTTCAAAAAAAACTGTCCTCTGTCTAAACCACTGCAATAGGATAACAAGAGCCAGGCATCCAAGTCATACTCCTCAATACCCGACTCTTTTAATTTTTCTTTACCCCACGCAAGCAAACTTTGATAGGTCATACCTGCTCCTTTTACTGATTACTTTCTTTTAAATACTCTCGCCAGTCAAAGACTGCTTCCACAGCCAAAATTGCCACTTCTACCATATCGGCATCCGGCTCTCTCGTCGTTAACTTTTGTAAAGCTAAGCCCGGTTTACTTAAAACTACCACACATTTCTTATCGCTATTTCCCGCCAGCCGAATAAACTCATAGGAAATCCCCGCAACCAATGGCATTAAAAGAACACGCAAAAGAACCCTAAGCCAAAGAGAATGAATAGGTACTATGGCAAAAAAGCCTATAAAAACAATAATACTTACCACCATCACCAAAAACAAAAAACTGGTTCCACATCTTTTATGAAACCTTGTCGATGAAAGAACGTTTTCTACCGTCAGCTCTTTCCCGCTCTCAATACAATTAATGCACTTATGCTCCGCTCCATGGTACATAAATACTCTTTGTATATCTTTCATAAAGGTAATAAAATACATATAGGTCAGAAAAATCAAAATTCTAAAAACAGCTTCCACTGCCGTAATCGCATATTCTGAAAATCCAATCTTTCTTAATAAGCTTGCCAACAGATATGGCAATAGAATAAACAGACCAATCGAAAACAAAATAGATACTGCTACTGTTGCCGTCATCCACCAAGAACTATTTTCTTTTTCTTTATCTTTTCCCCCCTCTTCTTCCTCCTCAAAGAAAGAAGCGGAATACATAAGACATTTCATCCCTATAACCAAAGAATCAATAAAGCTATAAACCCCTCGCAAAATGGGAAGTTTCCCTACCTTTTCAAACGGAAGCACACTTTTGTAATCTTCTACTTTTACCTCTATTTCCTTATCCGGTTTTCTTACCGCAATCGCATACTTTTCCTTATGGCGCATCATAATGCCCTCCATGACCGCCTGACCGCCAATATTCGATGACTTCATTTTCCCCTCCTTTTTTCTCTTATTTGTTTAGACTTTACCGGTATTTTAAATAGTAAAAAAGGTTGAGATTCTAGACCTCAACCTGGTTTTACATTCTTATAAGACTATTTCCTACTGTGCATCAATACCATACTTCTTATTGAACTTGTCAATACGTCCACGAGCCTGAGCAGATTTCTGCTGACCTGTGTAAAATGGATGACACTTAGAACAGATTTCTACGTGAATTTCTTTCTTTGTAGAACCGGTTACAAATGTATTTCCACAGTTGCAAGTTACATTCGCCTGATGATAATCTGGATGGATTCCTTCTCTCATGTTCTTCACCTCTTCTATATTTTAATATAATACTACCATTTGCTTTCAACTTAAACAGCTCTAAAAGTATAACATAGATATACCACTATTGCAAGAGCTATATAAATTTCTTTTTCGCCATTTCCACAAACTCTTTGTTATTTTTTGTGCGGGCAAATAAATTCAAAATCATTTCCACAGCGTCTTCAGACTTTAATCCGTTTAAGGCCTTTCTCATCAAATCTACCGCCTCCTGCTCTTCTTTAGAAAGCAGCAAATCTTCCCGTCTGGTTCCCGACTTTTGAATATCTATAGCAGGGAAGATGCGTTTCTCCTGTAATTTTCTATCCAAGACAAGCTCCATATTACCGGTTCCTTTAAACTCTTCATAAACAACATCATCCATCTTGCTTCCTGTATCCACAAGTGCTGTTGCCAGAATGGTCAGGCTTCCCCCCTCCCTCATATTTCTTGCCGCTCCAAAAAATCTTTTTGGCATATGAAGGGCAGCCGGGTCAAGACCTCCTGTTAGAGTTCTTCCGCTTGGCTGTACCGTAAGATTGTAAGCTCTGGTCAAACGCGTAATGCTATCCAGTAATATAACTACATCTTTCTTGTGCTCTACCAGACGCTTTGCTCTTTCAATAACCATTTCCGATACCCGTCTATGGTGCTCCGGTAACTCATCAAAGGTAGAATAGATAATCTCTACATTTTCGCCCCTGATAGTCTCTTTCATATCCGTCACTTCTTCCGGTCTTTCATCAATTAAAAGGATAATTAAATGGACTTCAGGGTTGTTTTTTAAAATCGACTTTGCCGTATCTTTTAAAAGAGTTGTTTTTCCCGCCTTTGGCGGAGCAACAATCATTCCCCTTTGACCTTTTCCCACAGGACTAATCAAATCCACCACCCTCATAGCAGTCGATAAGCCCGGATATTCCAGATGTAATCGCTTGTCAGGAAAAATAGGAGTCATATTTTCAAAGTTCATACGATTTTGGCTATTGGCAGATGGCATACCATTGACTGCTGTCACAAACAAAAGAGCGCTGTATCTCTCCCCTTGCGCTTTTATGCGAAGATTCCCCTGTACCTCGTCTCCCGTTTTCAAATTAAAGCGACGAATTTGAGAAGGTGCCACATAGACATCATTTTCACCGGTCAGATAATTATCACTCCTAATAAAACCATAGCCATCGGGATGTAACTCTAAAATACCTTTTGCCATCTGCCCGCTATCTAAATCGGATGCGGCCATTTTCCCTTTTTCCACCGCCTTGCTTTCTATAGGAATTTCATTTTCAGTCACTGCCTTTTCTTCTCTGTCTTTTTCTAGCATAGCCTCTATCAATTCTTCTTTTTTCATAGAAGATGTTCCTTTAATCCCTCTGGATTTTGCCAGGTTCCTTAAAACCGTCACCTGAAGAGTTTCATATTTTTCTCTCATATATATTCACCTTTTATACTCTAAGTTTTGGGTAATTGACCGGATATTCAGCCATTAGACTTGTAATTTTCTTAGGGAAGTTTTTTGCTTCCCTAAGAGAGTGTTTCTATTGATTTTATTTAGATATTTCCTGCTTATTTTCCACAACACTGTTTGTATTTCTTACCGCTTCCGCATGGGCAGGGATCATTTCGCCCAATTTTCTTTTCTCTGATAACAGTCCCGGATTTTTTCTGTTTAAGATACAATTCTTTTCTCTTTTCCGCTGTAAAAATTGCATCCCACTCCGGAAGTTCATATAACCAGTCCGCTTTTGCATCCACCATATTCATATACAATTTTTCTTTATCAAAAGCTAAGCTGACTTCTGTGTCAAAATCCATGGTCTCGATAGGATTTGCCTCTACTAAACTATCATTGATTCCATCAAGAAAACCGACCATAGTCATAGGCTCAATACCATACTTTTCTGCTAAATTTTTTACACTACCCTTAACCACCTCATCAGGATTCTTTAAAAGCTTTGCATAAATCTCTTTTTCTATATTAAAATAAGTTGCCCAAAATCTCTGCAAAGTTCCTTTATCCGTATTTTGATTGTAAGCGACCTCTCTCCACTGGTCTAAAATTGTTTTCTCTGCCATTTTTATTCCTCTCCTGCAATCATTTCTTTATGGGTATATTTCTCCAATATTTTATCATATATCCCACTTTTTTTAATATTACTTAATCCGGTATTATACTTAGTCAAAAGAGTCTTTTCATCCCTTGCAAGTAACATTCCAAAAGGAATACCATCCCTTTCATAAACCTCTTCCGCAAAGGCGAAATCTACAGTCTTTTCCTCCGTCAACGCAAAACCGCCGATAGCCCCATCTGCATTCCCTTTCTCAAGCTCATAAAAAGCCTGATTATAACCGACAAAACGCACTTGATAAGAAAACTTTTGATTTTTTGCTATTTCTTCCAAAATCTCAAGTTCTAATCCCTCATAAGCTACTTTGCCATGCGGATAGACCAAAGGGGCATAATCCTTATCTGCCAAAATAATGTAAGTCTCTTCTTTTGTGCTTATTGTATCATCTGCTCTTCAAAAACCCAAAATCGCCAAAGCAACCAGGACTGTCAGTGCAAACACTCGACGAAAAATAAGACCTTTTTTCATAGCCTTGCTCCTTTTCTAATACCATTATGGATGGATTATAGCATACTATTGATATGACGTCAAAATTAGTGGTGGAAAAGACGAATTTTTGTAAAGGCCATTGCCATCTTGTATTTATTGCAGGCTTCAATCACCAAGTCATCCCTCACAGAACCACCCGGCTGCGCAATATAAGAAACACCGCTTTTATAAGCTCTTTCTATATTATCACTAAACGGAAAAAAGGCATCTGAACCCAGGCTGACCCCCTCCATCTTAGATAACCAGACGGACTTTTCTTCCCAAGTAAAGACAGGAGGGCGCTCTTTAAACAATCTTTGCCATTCTCCATCTTTTAAAATATCCTCATATTCCGGTCCTATATAAACATCAATAGCATTGTCCCTGTCTGCACGACGTATACCGTCTACAAAAGGAAGATTTAAAACTTGCGGTGCCTGCCTCAAAAACCAGTTATCTGCCTTTTGCCCTGCCAAACGAACGCAGTGCACTCTGGACTGCTGTCCTGCACCTATGCCAATCGCCTGCCCTCCCTTGGCAAAACATACAGAATTTGACTGGGTATACTTTAGGGTAATAAGAGAAATCAACAAATCCCTTTTTGCTTCTTCAGGCAAGGTCTTATTTTCCGTAACCAACTCCGACAAAAGCTCCTTGCTAATAGGGAGTTCATTTCTTCCCTGCTCAAAGGTAATACCGAATACCTCCTTGTGTTCCAAAGGATCAGGCTTATAGTTTTCATCAATTTGGATGACATTGTAATTTCCTTTTTTCTTTTCTTTTAAAATCTCTAATGCTTCTTTTGTATAGCCGGGGGCAATCACACCGTCCGAAACTTCTCTTTTAATTACCCTTGCCGTATCTGCATCACAGACATCCGACAAAGCGATAAAGTCGCCAAAAGAAGACATTCTATCTGCCCCTCTTGCCCTTACATAGGCACAAGCCAAAGGAGAAAGTTCTCCCATATCCTCCACCCAATAGATTTTTTTTAGGGTATCATCTAAAGGAAGTCCTACTGCCGCTCCTGCCGGAGATACATGCTTAAAGGAGGTTGCCGCCGGCAGATTCGTTGCTTCTTTTAATTCCTTTACTAACTGCCAACCGTTAAAAGCGTCCAAAAAGTTGATATAGCCCGGATTTCCGCTCAAAACCTGAATAGGAAGTTCCTCTTCTTTTTTCATATAAATTTTAGATGGCTTTTGATTGGGATTGCATCCATATTTTAACTGTAATTCTTTCATTTTTTCTCCTCCTAACAGTTCTTATTGACAATCTTTGTTTCTACACTATGATTTTCCAAATTTATATAACGTACAAACAGAGAAATTTTATTTGCTTCATTAAGGCTCTCCCACAACATATCGGTAAATTCTTCTATATTGCCTCTTATCTCTACTTTTTTGGGCTCTCCCTCAAAGCTTGGAAGCGGATTTCCATCTTGTTTATAGGTATGAATAAAACGTCCACTAGCCGGCTTTATATAGTCGTAAGTATAGGTATTTCTAATACAAGTCGCCGCATCATTTTCATCACTTTTTAGGATGGATATCGATAGATTCATGTCCTTTTCTTTAAAATCCACAAGAGAAGAAATACGAGGAGTGTAATTCGGAGCATCCGGCTCAAATTCTCTGCTTCGCAAAGTCTCCTCAAAGCTTTTTTGCTGCTTAAGACCCTCATAAATCGTGTCGGTCTGGTCTCCGTTGGTTACAATTAGACGATCTTTAAAGACCCTAACCGGAGAGTAAATAATCAAACTGGGATCAAGCAGTTTTGAGGGGTCAAATGCCTGTGTTTTCAGATCCATGCCCTCTTCCACAAAAATTCGGTTTCTGCTGTTTTCACTTCTTCCCATAATAAAATAAGCCACTACAGCAGACTTTCCATCTTCCGATTTTCCCACAATGATTCCTCTTCCCGGATAAGCGTTCTTTGTTAATTCATTCCTTAAAGATTCCATAATTTTCCCTTTCTTCTTACTTTTCCTTGCCCTCACAAGGTCGCAAAAAAGCCGACAATCTGAGCGCAATCGCCCAGACGGTCGGCATATTATCCTTATACTCCCTGTGGTTACTTCCACTTCCGTCAGTCATATAATTAACTTAAAATTAGCACGCTTTATCTGCCTTGTCAAGATTCTTGGCTATATTTCCTGCCTTGAAAACCACACTTCTCTTACCTATCTAATTTGCTTTATTTTCCCCGCATCCATTTCAAATACGGTATCACACAATCTCCCCATTCTATTCCATCAATTAATGAACTTTTCCCACTACCGCTAATCCCTTCAATTGCTATAATCTCTCCCATAATCTCTTCCTAAATCGTAATAATATGATTTGCTTCC
>DATCYL010000237.1:0-3890 GCA_036570305.1 Lachnospiraceae bacterium | reverse complement strand
TTTTTGATAATAATAAATACTATATTTATTATTATCATTTGTCAATACTTGCCCCTTTCTTAACTTTTCTCATAAAATTCTTCGTATAAAAAATAAATTCTCCTTTCCTAGACACAATAAAAAAACTTTGAAAATCTGACTAATCAGTACTTTCAAAGTTAAAATAAAAAAGCGCGAGACGGGACTCGAACCCGCGGCCTCGACCTTGGCAAGGTCGCGCTCCACCAACTGAGCCACTCGCGCACAAGCGGGTGATGGGAATCGAACCCACGTATCTAGCTTGGAAGGCTAGTGTTCTACCATTGAACTACACCCGCATTTTTTTTGCCATCTGATTACTCATCAGCGACAAAAATTATTCTACTGTATTACTTCAAATTTGTCAATAAGTTTTTTGAAAAAAATTATATTTTTTTCTTTATTGTGGAAAACCCTTCTTTTGGCGGCTTTCCACAATAAATTTCATAACATCTTACTTCTCTTTATTTCCATTTTTTCTTCGAGAAACAGAAAATACCAAAGCACCCTCTTTAGGAATTGTTACCTTCATCATCCCTTCCTCTACAGGATTTGACAAGATACCGACATTGTAACCTTTGCTGTCCGTCAGCATAATTCTTTTTGCAGACAATACGGCATCCTTTTCCACACCTGCTCGCCAAACGGGAAGTTGGCAGTAAGCCTCTTCCTTTTCCGTATTAATGCACACAATAATTGCCTCTTCTTTAGTAAAACGGGCATAGGCCAACTTTCTGTAATCATTCCACAAAAACAAAAAAGAACCTCCCTTTAAGGGTTTGTATTGCTTGTGAATACGAATCATTTCTTTATGAAAATCAATCAATTCATGGTTTTCCTTGCCCCATGGATAGCTTCGTCTATTATCAGGATCTGTAAACCCACACAAGCCTGCCTCATCCCCATAATAAAGTGTAGGAGCTCCTGTCCAAGTCATCTGCATGACCACTGCCTGACGCAAAACAGCCAGTGATACCCCCTGATTGGCTGCCTCCCATCCCAAATCTTGTACACGCCCACTTACATGGTTTGTTCTTGTCAAAAATCTAGAATGGTCATGATTGGAAATCTCATTCATTGCCACATCAATGGAAGGTTTGGCTAAATTTCTCTCAAAAAAATTCACAGTCTGTATCAAAGAAGCACTATTACCTTCTAAATGAGGAATATAGGAATCACTATGTTTTTCCATTCCGGTCAAAAACCAGGTAATTGGCTCCATAAATGCATCATAGTTCATGACACTATCCCACTCATCCCCTTGCAGCCACCTGCTCGCATCTCCGTAGTGCTCTGCTAAAATCAAAGCATCCGGATTTGCTCCTTTTACAGCTTTTCTGAAATCTTTCCAAAACTGATGATTCTCTTCCTCACTGTTTCCTAAATCTGCTGCTACATCCAGACGCCATCCGTCTACACAGTAAGGCTCTGATACCCATTTTTTAGCTATAGACAAGATATATTCTTTTAATTTAGGAGAATCACTGTAATTTAACTTAGGCAAGGTATCATGTCCCCACCAACCATTATAATTAGGATTGTAAGGCCAACTATTTTCATCATTAAATTGAAAAAATGTACGATAGGGACTGTCCTTTGCTACATAGGCTCCGGCTTCATAATCCTTTTGCCCCTCATAAATTCGCTCCCTGTCCATCCATTTATTAAAAGAACCACAGTGATTAAAAACACCATCCAATATCACTTTCATGCCTCTTTTATGAACCTCTTTCACAAAATCCGCAAAAAATGCATTACTGGCTTTTAGATTTTCCATGTTTGTAACCCTGCTAATATAGCGACCGGCATTTTGATTGTTTAAATCCCCCGCTTCTAACAACTGTCCTTCATCTTTTACAATCTTTCCATAGTGTGGATCTATATAATCATAATCCTGAATATCGTATTTATGGTTTGAAGGAGAGACAAAAATGGGATTAAAATAAATCACTTCCACACCCAGATATTGCAGATAATCCAATTTATCCCAAACTCCTTGCAAATCTCCCCCATAAAATTCTCGAATCCCCATAAATGCCGGATATTTATTCCAATCCTCTACCTTACTTACCTGCTCCCCAATATAGGCATATTCTCCGTTTTCTACATCGTTACTCTTATCTCCGTTGTAAAATCGGTCCACAAAAATCTGATAAATCACAGCACCTTTTGCCCAATCCGGAGTAAAAAAGTCCGGAATCATTTGAAAAGAATACTCTTCTTTTAATTCAAAAGAGGCCCCCGCCTTATTAAAATAGCAAATTTCCTCTCCCTTTTTCAAACAAAAATAATAACGAACTCTATCTTCTCCCAAACAAAGTTTTATCTCATAATAGTCAAATATACCTTGACTTTCTTTTAATGATAAAGCATGGCAATTACCATTTTCCACCAACAAGACTTTATCCACATTATCTTTCAAAATTCTAAACCTATATTTAACCCATTCCCCTGCCTTTGCCTGCCCGGGGCTTCTATATTCTTCTGTCTCATCTGCAAATAAAGCTTCCATACAGATGGATGTGTTTTTTTCCTCTAACATAAAATTTACATTTGCTCCATATTTATTTTCTAACCTTTTCATTCACCTAAATACACTCTAGCAAATAAAAAGAACTGATAGTCAAAAAAGACAGCCAAGCAGCTGTCTTTTTAAAAATAACTTTCTTCGCAAGTATACTATAGTAAGTCCAAAAATTTTACACAAAGTCCACAAACTTCTTATCTGTTTTTTGTTTACTTTTCCGGAAATAAAGCTTCAAATTCTTGACGCCCGATTTTCTCTTTTTCTATCAAAAGTTCTGCACACGAATCAAGAACACCCCTATATTCCTCGATAATTGCCTTCGCTTTACTATAGCAATCATCAATAATCGCTTTTACTTCACTGTCAATCACAGATGCCATATTCTCACTGTAACCTCTTGTATGTGCCAAGTCCCTTCCAATAAAAACTTCATCATCATCCTCACCATAGGCAACCAGACCTATTTTAGCAGACATACCATACTTAGTTACCATAGCTTTTGCCAGAGAAGTCGCCTCTTTAATATCCGCAGAGGCTCCGGTTGTATAATCACCAAAAATCATCTCCTCAGCAATTCTTCCACCTAAAGAAACCTGAATTTCTTGCAACATCATGCCCTTTGTAAGGAAAAGGTCATCATTTTCCGGCAATGGCATGGTATACCCTGCTGCCCCCTGACCTGTCGGAATAATTGAAATAATATGTACCGGATTCATATCCGGCAAAATATGAAAGAGAATTGCATGTCCCGCCTCATGGTAGGCAGTAATCCTTTTTTCCTTATCAGATACCACCCTGCTTCTTTTCTCCGTTCCTATTCCTGCTTTTATAAACGCTGCCTTTACATCGTCCATGCGGATAAAAGCCCGATTGTCTCTTGCCGCTATAATTGCTGACTCATTCATCAAATTTGATAAGTCTGCCCCTGTAAATCCCGAAGTTGTCTGTGCCACCTGTTTTAAGTCCACATCATCTCCCAGAGGTTTATTCTTAGCATGCACCCGTAAAATAGCTTCTCTCCCTCTTACATCCGGTCTGCCCACTACTACTTTTCTGTCAAAACGCCCCGGACGCAAAATAGCAGGGTCCAAAATA
This sequence comes from Lachnospiraceae bacterium, assembly GCA_036570305.1. Classification (GTDB taxonomy): domain Bacteria; phylum Bacillota; class Clostridia; order Lachnospirales; family Lachnospiraceae; genus JAQVHQ01. The sequence goes on along the minus strand of DATCYL010000237.1, from coordinate 250 downwards.
TCAATACGGTTAGTTGCCGCCATAATAATAATTCCCATATTGGTTCCAAAGCCGTCCATCTCTACCAGCAGCTGATTTAAGGTCTGTTCCCTCTCATCATGTCCGCCTCCCATACCGGTTCCTCTGCGCCTTGCTACCGCATCAATCTCGTCAATAAAAACGATACAGGGTGAATTATTTTTGGCATCCTCAAACAAGTCCCTAACTCTGGAAGCACCGACACCGACAAACATTTCAACAAAATCAGATC
>DATCYL010000236.1:0-1508 GCA_036570305.1 Lachnospiraceae bacterium | reverse complement strand
GGATTAAAAGAAGGACAGATTGTAAACAAGTTGCAGGATGCCTATGATAAAGAGCATGTAAAACTGGTAACGGATACCGATGTCCTGGGAAATGTTCCTTCTATTAAAGAAAAACCGGAAGGGTCTAAGTCAAAGGGCGGTATTGTTGTTCGAGGGATTGATGATGTGGCAGTGCGCTTTTCTCGTTGCTGTAATCCGATTCCCGGAGATGAGATTGTGGGCTTTGTGACGCGCGGACGAGGCATTTCTATTCATAGAACGGATTGTGTCAATGTCATTCATATGAGTGATTTAGATCGTTCTCGTTTGATTGAGGCGGAGTGGCAGACGGGATTAAAGTTGGAAAAAAATGAAAGTTACTCTGTGGAAATCAATATTTTTGCACAAAATCGTACAGGGCTTTTGGTGGATATTTCCAAGGTCTTTACGGAACATAAAATTGATATGAAGTCTTTAAATGTCAGAACCAGCAAGCAGGATGTAGTGACCATGTCCGTATCCTTTAGTGTGCACAATAGTCAGGAATTGAACAACTTGACGAATAAACTCTTGCCGATACAAAATGTTATTGATGTGGAGCGTACCAGAGGTTAGGCAAAAGATAAGAGGAAAAATTATGAAAATTATGCATAGAGTATTAGGGATGGTGGAAACCAACTGTTACTTGATAATTAATGAAGAAAGAAAAGAGTCGATTTTAATAGACCCGGCAGATGAGCCTTTAGAGATTATAAAAATGATAGAAGAATCTAAGAGTAATCTTAAGGCGATTTTTCTGACCCATGGACATTTTGATCATGTTATGGCATTAGAGACGGTAGCTGAAAAATATCAGGTATCTGTTTATGCCCATGAATTAGAAAAAGAAATTCTTGAAAATCCGGACTTTAACCTATCTTCCAGATGGATGGCGCCTTTGTCTAAAAGTGCAGATTGTTATCTAAAAGATAGAGAAAAAATCAGCCTTGCAGGATTTGAGGTAGAAGTCATACATACACCGGGACACACCCAGGGTTCTGTATGTTATTATTTTGAAAAGGATAAGGTCTTAATCAGCGGAGATACCCTCTTTGCTTTGTCGGTGGGGCGGTGTGATTATCCTACCGGAAATGCAGGACAACTTCAAAAGAGTATTCAAGGCCTGTTTGCCAAATTGCCTGAGCAGGTAAAGGTTTATCCGGGACATATGCAAGAGACGAGTATTGGCTATGAAATGAGGTATAATCCCTGTGTATAATATAGGAATATTTTTTAAAGAAGCAAACTTTGAATATGATGTGCATTCTCTAGTGAAATCCTTTTATCCCGAAAGTCAAATAAAAATGTATAGCCAGGAAAATCTGTTGGAAAAAGAGCATACTCAGGTGCATGATCTTTGTTTTTTCATTTCTTGTCAAGAAAATTTGATTATGGTAGAGGGGAAAAACGGAAGAAAAAGCTTAAAAAAAGAGCAGGAAATTCATGGGGATTTTGCGAGAAAAGAAATAAAAAATATTATGAAACGACTT
>DATCYL010000235.1:0-1889 GCA_036570305.1 Lachnospiraceae bacterium | reverse complement strand
TTTACTCATACACTTTATATTTCTTGGTGAAAATCCGTTCATCTATTTGTATTTTTTATGAGATCTTCAATATTTCTTCCTGAATAAAAAATACGGACAATAGAAACCGTACTTAGCTCATCATCAACACGATAAAAAATCATGTAATTATCAACAGGAACCTTATACATTTTCATCGAAGCCCATGGCTCCCATTCAACAAGTGTGTGTCTTGCCGGCAATGTATCAAGAGAACGAATCATTTTTCTGATACGGGAGGATTGGCTATCAGCTGCAATACGTGCCTGTAAAGTAAAGCGGATATATTCATATATTTCGGTTAAATCTTGCAAAGCTTGTGACGAGTAAATCACTTTATAGGCTTTATTCATATGCCGTATTCCTTTGCAAGATAGTCCTCAACCTCATCCACAGTATAAACTTTTCCTGCATTTAAAGACTCTATTCCTTTTTGTAGTTCTAAGTCTAATTCTTCCTTAGACAGATTCCCTAGAGCTAACGGCTTTTTAGATGGAATACGAAGTTCAAAAGGCATGCCTTTTTGAAGAACAATCTGACTGTAAAGCATCTGTATTGCACTAGATGGAGAAATTCCAAGTTGATTTAAGATGCTTTCAGCATTTTCTTTCAAGTTTTTATCAATTCTTGCATAAACAGCATTTGTATTTGCCATGACTATCACGCTCCCTTCTTGTCTATATTATATAATAAAACAAGTATTATCGCAAGCATATGCAAGCAAATGATAGCGTTGTGTTTCGTTTGTTTTTATTTTTTACTAAAAAAGGCTAAGTGCCTTATTTGACACTTAGCCTTTTTAAAATTTGGAATTTATTTAGTTTTTTCTTATTTTACGTCTTCTATAAACGCCAAGAGCAGTTAATAATCCCCCTGATAATGCTAGCAGTCCTAAGAACATTCCTATATTAGAATTATCTCCCGTCTTTGGTAAATTCTTTGGTGCGTTTATTTTTGGTTCATCAGGTGTTTTCTTTCCCGGAGTTTCAGGTGTTTCTGGCTTCTTAGGTTCTTGTGGCTTTTGCGGTTCAGGTTTTGTCGGCTCTTCAACCTTTGTATTGACTACCTTTCCCCCTATATAAGTTACCTTATACTCTTTTCCGTCAAGAATTATTTTTCCATCCTTTTCACCGCCTTCTACTATAGTATAAACATTGGCTTTAACTGCTTTAATGTCATCTACTACTACCAAATCCCCAAATTCACCTTTCCAGTTATTATCTTTATTTAACTTAATGAATTTGTCTGTCTTTACTCCATTTTTGACAAGATAGATTGTTACTTCCGGTGCATTTTTGACTTCAATACCTACCCATTCTTTTTCTACCTTTAGGCTCGTTTTAGCCGGTGTAAGAGGATGTTGTGGTATTTGTGGTGTTACTTTTGTATTAACTACTTTTCCTCCAACATAAGCAACTTTGTATTCTGTATCACCGATAGTTACTTTACCGTCTTTCTCACCGTCTTCTACTACAGTGTAGACATTTGCCTTAACAGATTTAATATTATCTACGACATCAAGGTCTTTAAATTCACCTTTCCAATCATTGTCTTTATTCAGTTTGATAAATGTATCAGTCTTTACGCCATTCTTTACAAGGTAAATCGTAACTTCAGGTGCAGTATCTTTATCAATCCCCACCCATTCTTTTTCTACTTTAAGGCTTGTTTGGGATGGTGTAAGTGGTTCTAATGGTTTTTCTTCCTTATTCGTAATAACAAGACCATATTTTAAACTTCCACTGTATATTACCTTATACCATTTGTTTTCGTGTTGAACTCTTCCATTTATTTCTCCTACTTCTTTGACAGTATACTCATATATTTTTCCTGTCGTATCTGTAGTCTCAAGTCCTTTAAATTCTCCGGTA
>DATCYL010000234.1:0-2228 GCA_036570305.1 Lachnospiraceae bacterium | reverse complement strand
CGGCACAAAAGCTTGCCTGCCAGATAGCAATTACAGGAATCTTTGTCTTTTATATTATGAAGTTTACAGAGGTATCTTTTGATATTAGAATTCCTTTTACTAACGGCTATATGTTAAATATCGGGATTTTGGCAATACCGCTTTTGTTTTTTGCGGTGCTTGGTACCGTAAACGGAGTGAATTTTACAGACGGTTTGGATGGATTGGCATCCAGTGTTACTGTAGTTGTTGCTTTATTCTTTACAGTGACATCTATTTTACTAAAAAGTGGAATAGAGCCTATCACAGGCGCAGTCCTTGGCGGATTGCTGGGATTTTTGCTTTATAATGTATTTCCGGCGAAAGTCTTTATGGGAGATACAGGTTCTTTGGCATTGGGAGGTTTTGTAGCGGGTGCAGCTTATTTGATGAATTTGCCGATTTTTATTATTTTAGTAGGACTTATCTACTTTGTTGAGGTGGTTTCTGTTATCTTGCAAGTGGGATATTTTAAAATTTCTCATGGAAAAAGAATTTTTAAAATGGCACCTATCCACCATCATTTTGAATTAAGCGGTTGGTCAGAGACTAGAGTGGTGGCTGTGTTTTCAATTGTTACCGCTATTTTATGCCTAATAGGCTTATTGGCTTTGTAGGAGGAAACTATGGACTTGAAAAATAAAAAAATACTGGTTTTAGGAAGTGGAATCAGCGGGATAGGAGCGGCAAAACTGCTTGATACGGTAGGAGCTATCGTCAGTATTTATGATGGAAATAAAGATGTGGATATAGCAACTCTTATAGAAAAGCTTGGTTTTAAGCCGGAGATTTTTTTGGGACAATTAAAGGAAGAAATTCTAAAAAATCAGGACTTAGTGGTGATAAGTCCCGGAATTCCTATGGATATTGCTGAGGTAAAGATGATACAGGAAGAAGGATTACCTATTTGGGGTGAGGTGGAATTAGCTTACCAGATAGGTAAGGGAGATGTTTTTGCCATCACCGGAACCAATGGAAAGACCACAACGACAGCTCTCTTAGGAAAAATTATGTCGGATTATTATGAGGAAGTTTATATTGTCGGAAATATCGGAACTCCATATACGTCTGTGGCGGATAAAATGACGGAAAATGCAAAAGTGGTAGCGGAAATCAGTAGTTTTCAATTAGAAACGATGGTGGATTTTAAACCAAAAGCATCGGCTATTTTAAATATTACACCTGATCACCTAAATAGGCATCATACTATGGAAGAATATATTCGGGTAAAAGAAAGTATTATAAAAAATCAAGATGAAAAGAGTCTTTGTGTTTTGAATTATGAAGATGAAGTGCTAAGACAATTTGGGGAGAAACTGGAGATTCCGACAGTGTTTTTCTCAAGTAAAAGCCCTGTAAATAAGGGCTATTATGTAGAAGATGGAAAAATCATTGATGATAGTCAAGGAGCGAAGGAAGTTTTGGTTTGTCTTAAAGATTTAAAGGTCTTGGGAGATCACAATTATGAAAATGTAATGGCGGCAGTTGCCCTGGCAAAGGCTGCAGGCGTTTCTAAAGAATCCATCCATAAAAGTATTTGCGCATTCACAGCTGTCGAGCACCGAATTGAGTTTGTAAAAGAAGTTGAGGGCGTGGCATATTACAATGATTCTAAGGGAACAAATCCCGATGCGGCTATAAAGGGAATTGGTGCTATGAATCGCCCTACTTATTTGATTGGTGGGGGATATGATAAAGATTCGGACTATACAGAATGGATTTTGAGCTTTCAGGGTAAGGTAAAGGAATTGGTTTTGATTGGACAGACTAAAGATAAAATTGCCCGGTGTGCCAAGGAAAACGGATTTTTTGATATAGTGCTTTTGGATACTTTAGAGGAGGCTGTTTTTTACTGTGCAAAGAAAGCCAAAAAGGGAGAGGCGGTTTTGTTATCTCCCGCCTGTGCAAGTTGGGGACAATTTAAAAATTACGAAGAGAGAGGAAACAGGTTTAAAGACTATGTAAATCAGCTTTCCAAGTAACAAAATGGTATAGAAGATGAGTGAAAACGATAGAAGAAAAAAGAAAAAACAGAATAAAAATCTTACCTTAGTGATTTCCGTTTTGATGTTTTTGTTGCTTGCAAGTCTCGGATGGAGATTTTATAAAAACGGTTTGCCCAAAGTAAGTAAAAGGACGGAAGCAAGAGAAATTGACCAGACGGTAGTGGGAACAGTAAAATATTTAGATTGTTTTGTCTACTTTAATCA
>DATCYL010000233.1:0-8523 GCA_036570305.1 Lachnospiraceae bacterium | reverse complement strand
GAGTCTCTTCTTATTATGCTGGATATGGAGGGAGTTGCGGCTTCTTCAGGTTCTGCCTGTACATCAGGTTCTTTAGATCCTTCTCATGTGCTTTTGGCAATTGGGCTACCGCACGAAAAAGCTCATGGCTCTTTGCGTATGACACTGGGAGCAGACACTACAAAAGAAGATATTGATTTTGTTGTAGAAAAGATTGTCGGAATTGTGGCACGCTTAAGGAGCATGTCTCCTTTGTATGAGGATTTTGTGAAAAAACAAGGCAAATAAGTATAAAAAGTGAAGAGCTTATAGATTTTACAAATTTAGAATAGATGTTTAGGAGGAAATAAAATGTATAGCGAGAAGGTAATGGACCACTTTCAAAATCCAAGAAACGTGGGAGAAATAGAAAATGCAAGCGGTGTAGGTACTGTTGGAAATGCAAAATGCGGAGATATTATGAGAATGTATCTTGATATTGATGAAAACGGTATTATTCAGGAATGTAAATTTAAAACTTTCGGTTGTGGAGCGGCGGTTGCTACCAGTAGTATGGCGACAGAGCTTGTAAAGGGAAAAACAGTTCAGGAAGCTTTGGAAGTAACTAATAAGGCAGTTATGGATGCTCTTGACGGTCTGCCTGCTGTTAAGGTACACTGTTCTTTGTTAGCAGAGGAAGCGATTCATGCAGCTCTCTGGGATTACGCAGAAAAGAACCATATCAAGATTGAAGGTTTATCTAAACCGAAATCAGATATAGGGGAAGAAGAGGAAGAGGAAGACTATTAATGAAAAAATCTAAAGTGGTAATTGGAATGTCAGGAGGAGTAGATTCTTCCGTAGCTGCCTATCTTTTAAAAGAGGCAGGATATGATGTGATAGGTGTTACCATGCAGATTTGGCAGGATGAAGATGAGGAGCAAATGGAGGAAAATGGTGGTTGCTGTGGACTAAGTGCGGTAGATGATGCACGTAGAGTAGCCAATATGTTAGAGATTCCCCATTATGTAATGAATTTTAAAAAAGAATTCAATGATAAAGTGATTGAATACTTTAAAGACGAATATTTGCAGGGGAGAACGCCCAATCCATGTATTGCATGCAATCGATATGTAAAGTGGGAATCTCTCCTTACCAGAAGTCTGTCCATAGGGGCAGACTTCATTGCTACCGGTCATTATGCCAAGATTCAAAAACTGCAAAATGGGAGATATGCAATCACTAATTCTGTAACGGCGGCAAAAGATCAAACCTATGCTTTGTATAATTTGACGCAGGAACAGCTTGCTCATACATTGATGCCGGTTGGTGCTTATAGTAAGGATGAGATAAGGGATATTGCAAGAAAATTATATCTGCCGATAGCAAATAAGCCGGATAGTCAGGAGATTTGTTTTATTCCTGATAAGAACTATGCAAAATTTATTGAAGAAAACACTACAAAAAAGATAAAGCCGGGAAACTTTGTGGATAGCAAGGGGAATGTTTTAGGAGAGCATAAAGGGATTACCCATTATACTATTGGACAAAGAAAGGGATTAAATTTATCTTTTGGAAAGCCTATGTTTGTATTAGAAATAAGACCTGATTCTAATGAAGTTGTTTTAGGAGAGCATGATGAGGTCTTTAAAAAGACATTACTGGCAGAAAACATAAACTTTATGGGAGTGGAAAAATTTGACCCTCAGGAGACCTATATTGCCAAAATCCGATATAGTCACAAAGGCTCTCCTTGTAGAATAAAGATGCAAGGAGATAGCCGGTTTCTTTGTGAATTTGAAGAGGAGCAAAGGGCGGTGACTCCTGGACAGGCAGTCGTTATTTATAAAGACGACTATGTTGCGGGAGGAGGAACGATTCTGTGTTAGGAGATTTTCATACTCATACGAGATTTTCTCTCGATAGCGATTCTGCTGTAGAAGACATGATAGAGGCTGCCATTGCAAAAAAAATGGCTTATCTTTGTATTACAGACCACATAGATTGGGACTATCCGGCAGGAGAAGATTTTGATTTTTCTTTGGAAGAATATTTTGAAAAGCTTAAAGAGTGCAAAAAAATTTACAAAGAGAAAATCAAGCTTTTTATAGGAGTAGAGTTAGGTTTGCAGCCACAATTAAAGGCAGCCTATGCAAAGCTTCTTAAAGACTATCCCTTTGATTTTGTAATAGGGTCTACCCATTTGGTTAACGGAAAAGATCCTTATTATAAGGAGACGTTTGAAGGACATAGTGACAGGGAAATCTTTCAAAGTTATTTTGAGAGTACACTTAAAAACGTGCAGACATTTTCTGAATATGATAGTTTGGGGCATTTAGATTATGTGGTTCGCTATGGTCAAAAAGGAGCCGAAGATTATAATTATGAATCTTATAAAGAAGTGATAGATGAAATTTTGTCCTGCATCGTAAAAGAGAATAAGGCATTGGAAGTTAATATGGCTGGGCTTAGGAAAAAATTGGGCTTTCCTAATCCTCATTATAAGGTTATTAAGCGCTTTCATGATTTGGGTGGAAAAATGATCACCATAGGTTCCGATGCTCATAGACCGGGCCAAATGGCATTTGGCTTTTTGAAACTCAAAAATATTTTGAAAGAAGCGGGATTTGATTCTTATGTGAGATTTGAACAAAGAAATCCGATTTTTGAAAAGCTTTAGAAGAATGAAAAATCAGGCAAAAAGCGAAAGGATTTTCAAAATATACTTGAATTTTTGTATAGACTTAGGTACAATATCAAGTAGGTTGTTGTAAGTTTAACAATCATTTATGTATTATTATTTTATACACTTTAGGAGGAATAAAACATGGCAGTAAAAGTAGCAATTAATGGTTTTGGACGTATTGGACGTCTTGCTTTTAGACAGATGTTTGGAGCAGAAGGATATGAGGTTGTAGCAATCAACGACTTAACTTCTCCTTCAATGTTAGCTCACTTATTAAAATATGATTCATCACAGGGAAAATATGCTTTGGCTGATAAAGTAGAGTCTACTGATGATTCTATTATCGTTGATGGAAAAGAAATCAAAATCTACGCAAAAGCTGATGCAGCAGAACTTCCTTGGGGAGAAATCGGTGTTGATGTAGTTCTTGAGTGTACAGGATTCTACACATCAAAAGCAAAAGCAGAAGCTCATATCAAAGCAGGTGCTAGAAAAGTTGTTATTTCTGCTCCGGCTGGAAATGATCTTCCAACTGTTGTTTTCAATGTAAATCATGACACATTAAAACCGGAAGATACAGTTATTTCAGCTGCATCTTGTACAACAAACTGCTTAGCTCCTATGGCTGATGCATTAAACAAATTAGCACCTATCAAAACAGGTATCATGTGCACAATTCATGCATACACAGGAGATCAGATGACTCTTGACGGACCACAGAGAAAAGGTGATTTGAGAAGATCTCGTGCAGCAGCTTTAAATATCGTTCCTAACAGTACAGGAGCTGCAAAAGCTATCGGATTAGTTATTCCTGAATTAAATGGAAAATTAATCGGAGCAGCTCAGCGTGTTCCAACCCCAACAGGTTCTACAACTATTCTTACAGCTGTAGTAGAAGGAACTGTAACAGTAGATGAGATCAATGCAGCTATGAAAGCAGCAGCTAATGAGTCTTTCGGATACAATACAGATGAAATCGTTTCTTCTGATATCGTAGGTATGACTTATGGTTCTTTATTTGATGCTACTCAGACTATGGTTCTTCCATTAGATAACGGAACAACTCAGGTTCAGGTTGTTTCTTGGTATGACAATGAGAACTCTTACACAAGCCAGATGGTTCGTACAATTAAGTTCTTCTCAGAGTTAGCTTAATTTAAGATAAGAATTATAAAGATCCAAAAGGGGTCCGATCTTAGGATCGGACTCTTTTTTAAAGGATAAAAGAAAAGGAGATAGATATGCTAAATAAGAAATCAGTAGATGATATCCAGGTAAAAGGCAAAAAAGTTTTGGTTCGTTGTGACTTTAATGTTCCTTTAAAAGAAGGCAAAATCACAGATGAAAATCGTCTTGTAGCAGCTTTGCCGACAATTAAAAAGTTAATTGCAGACGGAGGAAAGGTAATTCTTTGCTCACATCTTGGAAAACCTAAGGGAGAGGCAAAACCGGAGCTTTCTTTGGCACCTGTTGCTATTCGTTTATCTGAACTTTTAGGTCAGGAAGTAAAATTTGCAGCGGATGCTGAAGTAGTAGGCGAAAATGCAAAGGCAGCCGTTGAGGCTATGAAAGATGGAGAAGTAGTTCTTTTAGAAAATACCAGATATCGTGCAGAAGAAACAAAAAATGGAGAAGAATTTAGCAAAGCGCTTGCTTCTCTTTGTGAAGTTTTTGTAAATGATGCTTTCGGTACCGCACACAGAGCACACTGTTCTAATGTGGGTGTTACGGAATATGTAGAAGAAGCTGCAGTAGGTTATTTAATGCAGAAAGAAATTGATTTCTTAGGAAATGCCGTTAACGATCCCAAGAGACCTTTTGTTGCGATTTTAGGTGGGGCAAAGGTTGCTGATAAATTAAATGTTATTTCTAATCTTTTGGAAAAATGTGATACTTTAATTATCGGTGGTGGTATGGCTTATACTTTCTTAAAAGCAGCAGGAAAAGAGACAGGTGCTTCTTTAGTAGATGACACAAAATTGGATTACTGTAAAGAAATGCTTGAAAAAGCTGAAAAATTAGGAAAGACCTTATTGCTTCCGACGGATACTATTGTTGCAAAGGCATTTCCAAATCCTATCGATGCAGAAATAGAAGTGGAAAATGTATCTTGTGATGCTATTCCGGCAGATATGTTGGGATTGGATATAGGAACAGAGGCTGCAAAAGAATTTGCAAATGCTGTAAAAACAGCAAAAACTGTTGTATGGAATGGACCTATGGGAGTTTTTGAAAATCCTGTATTGGCAAAAGGTACTATTGAAGTGGCAAAAGCACTTGCAGAAACAGATGCTACAACGATTATCGGTGGAGGAGATTCAGCTGCAGCAGTAAACCAGTTAGGCTTTGGTGATAAGATGACTCATATTTCTACCGGTGGTGGAGCTTCTCTTGAATTTTTAGAGGGAAAAGAACTTCCGGGAGTTGCAGCGGCAAACGATAAATAGATTTATAGTAAATATTGGAGGGAAAGCTTTGTAGAGTTTTTCCCTCTGATATTGCCTATATAAAAGTATGGGAAGAAAGAAGAGGAGATTTAAAAATGGCAAGAAAAAAAATTATAGCAGGAAACTGGAAAATGAATATGACTCCAAGCCAGGCAGTTGCTTTGGTAAATGAGTTAAAACCTTTAGTAGCAAATGAAGAAGTAGATGTAGTATTTTGTGTGCCTGCAATTGATATTATACCTGTTATGGAGGCTGCAAAAGGTTCTAATATCCAGGTTGGTGCAGAGAATATGTACTTTGAAGAGAGTGGAGCCTATACAGGAGAAATTTCACCTCAGATGCTTACAGATGTAGGAGTAAAATATGTAGTATTAGGACATTCTGAGAGAAGAGAGTATTTTAACGAGACAAATGAAGATGTGAATAAGAAAATGTTAAAAGCTTTTGAGCATGGAATTACTCCTATTATGTGTTGTGGTGAAAGTTTAGAGCAGAGAGAGCAAGGAGTAACTATGGACTTTATCCGTCAGCAGGTTAAAGTTGGATTTTTAAATGTAACACCTGCACAGGCAAAAGAAGCAGTGATTGCTTATGAGCCTATCTGGGCAATCGGTACAGGAAAAACAGCTACCACAGAGCAGGCGCAGGAAGTTTGCAAAGGCATCCGTGAGTGCATTGCTGAGATTTATGACGATGCAACAGCGGCAGCAATCCGCATCCAGTACGGTGGTTCTGTAAATGCAGCGACAGCAGGTGAATTATTTGCACAAGAAGACATCGACGGAGGTTTAGTTGGTGGTGCAGCATTAAAACCGGATTTTGGAAAAATTGTAAATTATAAATAAAAATGAATAGTAAAATTGCTAATTTAATAGTTAAGTAAATCCTATAAAAAAGACATAAGCGAATTTTTCGCTTATGTCTTTTTGACTTTCTTGGATACAAATCTCCTCAAGCTTTTCTATAAAAGTTTGAAGAGATTTTCATGAATCATTTTGTTTGTAAATTATTAAACAGTAACAAAACCAAGATTTTCCATAATAGAGAAGATTAAGATGATTACCAAAAATACAGGTGCTATATACTTAATCATAATAGTATAGAAACTCTTTAGTTTGAAAGGTCCGTTAATTTCTACTTCTTCAATGATTGCCTTAGGCTTAATTACATAGCCAACTAAGATGCAAGTAAGTAAAGCGACAATCGGCATCATGATGCTGTTGCTTATAAAGTCGAAGAAAGTAAGTAAATCCATCTTTAATGGAGCAATGAAACTTAAAAGACCAAATCCTAAAGAAACAGGGATACCTACAATTAACATAAATACTGTAATACCAATACTTGCTTTTTTACGGCTGATTTTCACTCTATCCATCAAGATGGATACACAAGTTTCCATTAGAGAGATAGAAGAAGTTAGGGCTGCAAATAAAACAAGTAAAAAGAAAATAGTACCGATAATTCCACCCGCCGGCATAGAATCAAAAACTTTAGGTAAAGTTACAAACATAAGTCCGGGACCTTTTCCAAGAGCTGCCTCATCACCGCCCGAGAAAACAAAAACAGATGGAATAATCATAAGACCGGCCAAAAAGGCAATAGCTGTATCAAAAATTTCTACCTGATGAACAGAATATTCCAAATGGTTTTCTTTTTTCATGTAAGAACCATAAGTAATCATAATACCCATTGCCAAAGACATAGAATAGAATAATTGTCCCATAGCAGTAAATACAGTGGTTGCACTGAATTTAGAAAAGTCAGGGCGAAGATAGTAGATTACTCCTGCCATAGCTCCGGGGCGACTTACGCTGTAAATAGCAATAATGAGTGTAAGACAAATGAGAATAGGCATCATAATTTTACTTACACGCTCAATTCCGCTTTCTACTCCAAAGATAACTACAATTGCTGTAAAAAGAACAAAAAGAGCAAAGAAGATGATGGGAGAAATTGGACTGGAAATAAATCCTCCAAAGAATGCATCATCTGAAGCCTTGCTGACTCCTCCTGTAATAAATACAGCTAAATACTTAAGTACCCAACCACCAATTACAGAATAGTAAGGAACGATTAAAAAGGGAATTGCACAGGCAAGATAGCCTAAAAAGGAAAACCTTTTATCAAGTGCTTTGTAAGCACCAATAACACTTAAATGTGTTTTGCGTCCAATGGCGATTTCTGTAATCATAAGAGTAAAGCCGAAAGTAATGGCAAGTACCAAGTAGACAAGAAGGAAAATTCCTCCTCCATGCTTAGCAGCTAAATAAGGGAAACGCCATAAATTACCTAAACCTACAGCAGAACCGGCAGCTGCCATAACGAATCCTAATTTGTTCGTAAATGAACCACGATTTTTTTTCAATAATAAAATCTCCTTCCTTATTTGTTTATCAAAGATTTATAAATCTTATGATATTTTTACATTATGGCATTAAAGCAATAAAATATCAATAGGCAAATGCAAAAAAGAAAAAACATTTGTCTTTATGACAAAGGCAAAGACTAATGTCATCATAAATATAAAATAGGAAGTAAAAGAAAAAGGAAATAGGAGAAAAACCAGCTAATGCTTGCAAGCTATAGAAAATTCATGTAAAATTAATAGCCGTAGAGACAAGTATTTTTATAAGAAAAAAGAATACCTACGTAGAAAGATAACTTGTATATTATAAAATAGATAAGGAGAATAAGATGAGTAAAAAACCAACAGTATTAATGATTCTTGATGGATTTGGATTAAATACAATATGTGAACACAACGCTGTATGTGAGGCAAAACCTCCGGTATTAACACAATTAATGGCACAGTGCCCTTATGTGGAGGGACAGGCAAGCGGTATGGCGGTAGGTTTGCCGGATGGACAGATGGGAAATTCAGAAGTGGGACATTTGAATATGGGGGCAGGAAGGATTGTTTATCAGGAATTAACCCGTATTACCAAAGAAATTGCAGATGGGGATTTCTTTAAAAATGAAGCTTTACTTTCTGCGGTACGTTTTGCTAAGGAGAATAGGTCTGCCTTGCATTTTATGGGACTTTTATCTGACGGAGGTGTACATAGTCACAATACACATCTATATGGTTTATTGGAACTTGCAAAAAGAGAGGGCTTGGATAAGGTATATATCCATTGTTTCTTGGATGGAAGAGATACTCCACCGGCTTCCGGTAAATCTTTTATTGAAGAATTACAAACAAAGATTGATGAAATCGGAGTTGGAGAGATTGCTGTAGTAAGTGGTCGTTATTATGCTATGGATAGAGATAATCGTTGGGATAGAGTAGAGGCTTGCTATGCTGCTATGACTAAGGGTGAGGGAAATCAGGCAGAGGATGCAGTAGATGCAGTCGCAGCATCTTATGCAGAGGATAAAACAGATGAGTTTGTACTTCCTACCGTAATTATGAAAAACGGACAGGCTGTGGCA
>DATCYL010000232.1:0-12836 GCA_036570305.1 Lachnospiraceae bacterium | reverse complement strand
ATATCCTAAAGCTAAAGTCATTTTGACTTTAGGTCAGGATGGATCTGTTTATCAAGATGAAAATGATACAATAGAACAGAAAATTTATCCGGTAAAAGCAGTGGATACTACTGCGGCGGGTGATACTTTTACAGGATACTTTATAGCGTCTATGATAGAGGGGATTTCTGTAAAAGAAGGGTTGGATTTAGCTGCCAAAGCATCTGCTATAGCTGTTTCCAGAAATGGTGCTACAAGTTCTATCCCCCTTAGGAAAGAAGTGGAAGATTTTTAATAGTAAAAGTTTATAGAATCTAAAAAGACATCTGACTTATGAAAAGTCGGATGTCTTTTTGTTGTCTTAGATTAGGTGTTAAAGAGATTTTTATAAATCCACATCAATTACTACTTTCATAGTCTTTTCCTGATTATTTTCAATGTATTGGTAGGCGGATAGGTAGTCCCTAAAAGAAAAATGCTTACTGATAAGTGCTGATAAGTTGATTTTTCTTTCTTCAACCAGTCGTATAGCTTCTAAAAAATCTTCGTGCCTATACATCATAGAGGTATTTAAATCCAATTCAGAGTCGTTGAGTTTAGCTAAATCTACAGTTGCCATTTTTCCAAAAACGGCAACTAATATAATGGTTGACCCCTTTCTTGCACTTTGTATGGCTTGGTTCATAGTAATGTCTGAACCTGCACAATCATAAATTACATCTGCTTTATCATTGCCAAAAGCTTCCAAAAGACAGGAAGAAAAATTTTGTGTTTTAGTATTGAATGCATAATCAGCCCCCAATTTTTTTGCTAAATTCAAACGATAATCAGAGATGTCAGTAACCATTACTTTAGCGGCTCCCAGAGCTTTGACAGATTGCATTAAGAGCAATCCTATAGGACCGCATCCCAAAATAGTTACATTGGAACCGAGTAAATCAGAAAATCGTTTAGCTGCATGGATAGTAACGGCCAAAGGTTCCATCAGAGCTCCTTCATCGAATGAAATGCTGGGAGGAAGTTTTGTGACTTTAGAAAAATCAACAGCAAAATATTCACTGGCACAACCAGTAGTTTGAAATCCCATGACTTTTAAGGACTCACAAAGATTGTATTTTCCATGGGTGCAGGGATGGCAAGAACCACAAAAAACCTGGGGTTCAATAATGACTTTATCTCCGACAGCAAATCCGGAAACATTTTTTCCGATTTTTATAATTTCTCCTGCAACTTCATGCCCCTGTGTAATGGGATAAGAAGTGTAGGGATGATTTCCGTGGTAAACATGGATATCACTTCCGCAAATTCCTATTCTTTTGATTTTGATGAGTACCTGCCTATCAGAGGGAAGTGGGATAGGAACTGTTTCAAAACTAATTTTTCCGGGAGCAGTCATTACTTCTTGTAACATCGTTGTATTCATAATAAAACCTCCACTTATTTCTTAGACAAGAGTATAGGCACCGTCAAGTAAAATATCGACGCCTGTAGTATAACCGGCACTTTCGCTGCAAAGCCAAATAATAGCTCCACAAAGTTCTTCGGGTTTTGCCATACGGTGCATAGGGAAGAGTGGAAGCCAGGCGTCCATCAACTCTTTGGGAACAAAGTCAGGATCTACAGACATAGGAGTGGAAACATAGCCGGGACTAATACTGTTTACTCTTATATTTTTATCAATCCATTCTATAGCCAGACTTTTAGTCATGTGAATGACACCGGCCTTGGATGCGTTATAAGCTGCTTGCATTTGAGGGATATTAACAATATGACCTGACATAGAAGCCATATTAATAATGTTGCCTTGAAAACCATGTTCAATCATTATTCGTGCAGCTTCTCTACAAACAATATATTCCCCGGTTAAATTAATATCCAAAACTTCCCGCCATTCTTCAACACTGGCCTCAAAGGCGTCTTTATGATAACAAACCCCTGCATTGTTAACAACAATATCCAAACGCCCGAAATGTTCTATGATTTTTTGCATTCCGGCAACGACTTCTTTTTCTTTAGTTGCATCGGCGATAATGTCTAAGGCTTTTCCGCCTTCGGCTTTTATTAAATCGACGGTTTGAGATGCTCCCGAGCGGGAAAAAATAGCAATATCAGCTCCGGCTTTGGATAATTGTTGACAAATTACTTGCCCGATTCCTCGTCCACCTCCGGTAACTAGGGCAACTTTTCCTTCAAGAGAAAACATTTTTTCTAAGAATCCTTTTTGCATAAGAATACCTCCTTTATGATGTATAAACTTGTTTATAGTGAATGGGCTATAAAGCCTCATTTCATTTAGGTTAGTTAAAAATATTTCTGTCCCATTTAGAATCCAGGAACTGAAGTAAAGTATCAAAAGTGGGGAGTGCTCCAAGAGCATCGTATGATTCACAACATTTAGAACCGGCCATAGCAGCTAGTTGAAGGCAGGTTTTTAGAGGAAACCTCCTTATCATGGCACTCAAAAAAGTAGCAATGCAAACATCTCCGGCTCCTGTTGCGGACAAAATAGTTTTTGGTTTAAAGGCGGGAACTATTAAGGTTTGATTAGCCCAAGAAGATAGACAAAAACCAAGTTCATTTTCAATGTTTTTTAGGTTTTCTTGTATTCCGGAGGCGAAATAGATGCCTTTTGCTCCGCATTTAATCATAAGTATTTTTGCTCCCATAGAAATTACTTTTTGAGCTAAATCTTCTATATCGCTAAGTGAAAGTAAATTAGTAAAATCTTTCCCATTAGAATGTTTAAGTAGATATAGATATTTGGGGTAATCTACCATATAACAAAGCTCCTCTAAACTGGGTAAAAAGAAATCTATGTAAGGTATAGAGTTTTTTAAAATCTTAGTCCAATTCGCACTTCCGGATGAGGAATGGGGATCTATGCTACAAGTATCTACGGAAGTTACAACCCCTAATTGCTTTATTTTTTTTAATATATCAATAAAATATTGACCGTCGTTTTCGTACATCTTTTTGAGGGCTTGAGGATAGCCGAAATGAAAAATACGAGATTTTGAAATAATATCAAAATTTAAGTCATTTGAAGAAAAGTCATCATTGCATCCGGGATGATACAGGAAAATTCTATCGATACCAGGTGGTGCAATGGCGATAGCGTAGGATGTATCGGGGGTATTTGTGTTATTCAAATAATCAAAGTAGGAATAGGTGGAGTATTGTTCCCGTATAATTTGTCCGAAACTGTCGTTTCCAAGTCGCCCCATAAATCCGACTTTGTGCCCATAATGAGAGAGAGCAAGTCCGGTATTAGATACAGTGCCGCCACAGTGAATATCTGCCTTTCCCATCAAGATGGTTTTGGAGGGAATAAGTATATCTTCTATATGGTTTGTTGGAAGAGATAAAAATTGAGGTGTAATATCTAAACAGATAACACCAGCTACAACAAAATCTAATTCCTTGTTCATTTTGTTTCCTCCTATAAGTTTTGATTTATTATAGCAAAAGAGAAAAAATAAAACAAGAAAAAAAATTACATGAAAACATATTTTATGTAAAATATATATAAAAAAATGTAGATATTTATGTAAAAATACACATAAATTTAAATTGAAAAGAAATATTTTTTCTCAAAACTATTGACACTCAACTTATGTTGAGGTAGTATGTGCCTAAATTAAATAGATAAAAGATAAGGAGGAAGACAGATGTTATTGAACATGAAACAGATTTTAAAGGTTGCGAATAGGGAGAAGTTTGCAGTTCCGGCTTTTAATATAGGTACAGGACAGATTTTGAACGCAGTGATGGATAAGTGTGAAGAGTTAAAGGCTCCGGTAATTCTTGCCATACATCCTTTGGAGTTAGCATTTCAGGGAGAGAGTTTCCTGAAAATGTGTATAGATAGAGCTCAAAAATCATTTTTACCGGTATGTATTCATTTGGATCATAGTGGTTGGGAACCTATTACAAAAGCAATTAGAGCAGGATTTACATCGGTTATGATTGATGCATCGTCACTTCCGTTAGAAGAAAATATTAAAATCACAAAAAAAGTGTGTGACTTGGCTCATCCTTTAAATGTTTCAGTAGAGGGAGAACTGGGTACTATAGGGACAACAGACGGAGATGCAGAAGGGGGAAGTGAAAATATTCTTTATACACGACCGGAAGACGCAGTAAGGTTTGTAGAAGAAACAGGAGTAGATACACTGGCTATTGCCATTGGAACATCTCATGGAATTTATCCCAAGGGAATGCAGCCGAAGTTAAAACAAGAACTTTTAAGTGAGATTAAAGAAAAAGTAGATATTCCTTTAGTACTTCATGGAGGATCCGGAAATAAAGATGAGGAAATCTCAGAGGCGGTAAGAAGAGGAATAAACAAAATTAATATTTCCTCAGATATTAAGGATGCTTTTTATCAGGAACTTAGAAATACCTTAAAAGATTCAAAAATTAGAGAACCTTTTGAACTTTATCCTAAGAGCGTGGAAGCCATGAAAGTGGTGATTGAACATAAAGTAAGGCTGTTTAACGATGATGACAAGGTGAAATATTATCATTTGGAGGAATTTTTAGAAGAATAGAAAGCGATAGTTTTATGAGTAAATATATTGAGCGCTATGAGGATGCATTAAACAGAGTAGAATTTCTAAAAAATGCAGGGGAGAGATTGCAAAAGGTTCCGGCTATGGGATTTACCAGTAACTTTGATGTCGTGTTAAAGTGGGATGTAAGAACATATAATAAAATTTTAGCTACATTCTTATCAGAAGAAAATTCTGCAAAAGAAATGAAGAGTATAGAAGACTTTGTACAAATAACGAGTAGCTATATAGCCAAGGGCTTAGGTGGGAATTTTGACATTTTGTCTAAAAACTTATGTTCTTTTTTAAATAGAGAGTTTAAAAGTGAATTTTCTTTAGGCGGAACTTGTGCTCAAGCTGCCGCTGCTTTAGGTAGCTTGGGGATTCCTTCCCATATTCATTTAACAGATAAAAGCGGGGAGGTGTGTAAATTACTGGATTATCCAGGAATCACTTCTAATGTAGGGGATAAGAGAGTAGCAATACGAGAGATAAAAAGTGAAGAATTACCCATATATCATTATATATTGCAGTTTTCCAAGGATGATGAGTTGTATTTAGGGGAAGAGGTTATCAAAATTCCCTGTTCTAACAGATTGATTTTGTTTTTTGACAAGGTACAAAAATCAGTTCCTATTCAAATAGACTACATGAGGTATGTAGAGAAACATGCAACTTCTTTTTCGTCTTATCTTATATCAGGATTTGATGCTATTGTAGATATAGATTTAATGAAGGATAAGGCTATGATATTGGGAGAGCACTTGAAAAGAGTAAAGAGTAAAAATCCTAATATAATACTCTACTATGAAAATGCCTTTTACATGAATCAAGAAGTAAATGCAGTTTGTTTGGAGTACTGGGGCAGTCAAGTTGATATTGTAGGGCTTAATGAAGAGGAACTGCAAATGCAGATAAAAACGAATGAAAAGCATTTGAGTATGGATTGTCTGGAAAATATTCTTTATGCTTTAAAGAGCTTTAGGAAACATTATAAAGTAAAAGGTGTAGTTTTACATAGCAAAGATTATGCTCTTTATTATGGTGAAAAGCTGAAAAATATAGATATAGAGTTGGGATTAACTGTTGGTAATTTAATGTCTTCGACTCGGGCAAGGACTGGAAAGTATGGGGATGTAAAAGAATGTGAGTTGTCTTTATCCTTGCAATTAAGTTCTAAGGGACTAGAACTGTATAAAGAAATAGAACATATTGATTTGGAAGAGAGCTTAGTGTTTGTTCCTACAAAATATATGGAGCATCCTAAGTATACGATAGGCTTAGGAGATACATTTACAGCGGGTGTTATGACTAGTTTTATATAAGTATTATAGAGACGGAAATGTGAGGGGAATATATGGACAATAAATTCTTGCTCGGTATTGATATAGGTACCTCGGGTTTAAAAAGCATTTTAATGGATCAAGAGGGAAATGTGATTGCAGAGGCAGCGGTAGATTATCAGTTTTTATCTCCTCAGCAGGGATATACAGAACAAGATCCAGAAACTTGGTGGGAAGCAACGTTATATTCTATTAAAAAACTGTTGCAGAAAAGCAGACTTGATGCGAAGTCTATCCTTTCTGTTGGATTTTCCGGTCAAATGCATGGTTTGGTAATGTTAGATAAGAATGGAAAGAGTATAAGGCCGGCTATTTTACATAATGATGGAAGAAGTAGTAAACAAGTAGAACAATTAAATGAGATATTTGATAAGCATGAAATTTTTCCGCTAGCTATGAATAGAGTATATTCAGGTTTTTTATTGGTATCCCTCCTATGGATAAGAGAAAATGAGCCTGAAAATTATAAAAAAATTTGTTGTGTCATGTCCCCAAAGGACTATGTTCGATATAAGTTGACAGGGATTGTGGCGACGGATCATTCGGATGCATCCGCTACTTTGGCTTATGATATAAGGAAAAATGAATGGAATGCCTATCTATTGGAGCTGCTAGAAATAGATATAAACATCTTTCCTCCTATTTATGATACTTGTGAAGTTGTAGGAACTATTTTACAGTCCATAGCTCAAAAACTTAGCTTATCTAAAGAAACGCGAGTTGTTGCCGGAGGTGGTGACCAAGTAATGCAAAGTATAGGAAATGGACTTTTTACAGAGGGTGATGCTTGCGTAAATATAGGGACAGCAGGTCAAGTATCTTTTCAAAGCGATGAGCCGAGATATAGTTCTAAACTTTTAACAAATACTTTTGTAAGCTATCAAAAAGGTAGATGGTATAGTATGGGTGCTATCATGAATGCGGGACTGTGCTTAAAATGGTATAGATCTTTATTTGAAGATAGTAATTATGAAGAGTGGAATAAAAAGATTGTGGAAGTCAAACCGGGAAGTGGAGGGCTTATATTTTTGCCCTATTTAAACGGAGAAAGAACTCCTTGTTTTGAACCTAATTTAAGTGGAAGTTTTTTTGGCCTTAACTTGTCTACGGGAAATAAAGAATTAGCAAGGGCAGTGATGGAAGGTGTGACATTTGCGCTCTACGATGCTATGAACGCATGTTTGGAAGTTGGTTTAAATAGACCTAAAGAGTTGGTGGTTTCGGGAGGAGGAGCACGAAGTAAGGCTTGGTTGAGTATACAGGCAGATATTTATGGTATTCCTTTAAAAAGGGCAAAGGTCAAGGAACAGGCTTGTGTAGGAGCGGCGATTGCAGCCGGTGTAGGAGTAGGGGTGTATAGAGGTCTTTCGGAAGCCTGTAGACAGATTGTTTCTTATGAGGATGAAATATATCTACCTGATGAAACAAGACATATCCTGTATCAGGAATACTATGAGATATATAAGAACTATAGAGTTGCCAGTTATGAACAAAATAAAAAACTGACGATAATAGGAAGAAATAGGGATTATAGGAAGAAATAGGGATTATAGGAGGTGAAAAACTTGTCGGAAACTTTAACGAAAGAAAACTATATTTTAAGTTGTGAGGGGATTTTTAAATCATTTGGAGGTACAAAAGCACTAAAAAATGTGCGGTTACATGTATGTCCGGGGGAGGTGCACGCCCTTTTGGGAGAAAACGGTGCAGGAAAATCAACATTAATGAAAATTATTATAGGTCTATATAAGCAAGACCAGGGAAATATTATATTTGATGGGAAACCCTATCAGGCAAGAGGTCCGGTTGATGCTATTAAAGCCGGAATTTCTATGATTCATCAGGAGCTAAATCCTGAACCTCATTTAACAATCGCAGAATCTATTTTTTTGAAAAGAGAGGATACAAGGGGGATTTTCTTAGATAAGAAAAAAACAAACGAGAGGGCTCAAAAAATACTGGATGAGTTTGGATTTGACTATCCGGCAACTACTTTGATTAGTAAGTTGAAACTGGCAGATATACAAATGGTAGAAATTATAAAAGCTATTTCGACGGATGCTAAGTTAATCATCATGGATGAGCCTACTTCTTCGTTGGATACGAAAGAGACAGAACGTTTATTTACAAAAATACGGGAATTAAAGGCTAGAGGAATTGCTATTATATATATCTCTCATAGGATGGAAGAAATTTTTGAAATATGTGATAAGGTTTCTATTTTTAGAGATGGGGAATATATAGATTCTGACCGTTTGGAAAATGTAAGCCGTCAAGAGCTCATCTCTATGATGGTAGGAAGAAAGGTAGAAAATATTTTTCCTAAGGTAGATTGTACGATAGGAGATGTAGTGTTTCGTGCAGAAAATATCAGCGGAAACGGATTTTCTAATATATCTTTTGAAGTTCGTTCGGGAGAGATTCTTGGATTTTCCGGATTGGTTGGTTCCGGAAGAAGTGAGACGATGAGGGCTATTTTTGGAATGGATAAAATAACATCAGGGAAACTTTATCTCAATGGTAAGGAAATTACAATAAAAAATCCTAAATCAGCTATTAAGCAAGGGATTGCTATGGTAAATGAAGATAGAAAAAACTATGGTTTATGCTTACATCGTTCCATTAGAGAAAATATTTCTTTAGCTTCTTTGCCTTTGCGACAAAAAGGAATATTGATGAATCAAAAACGAGAAAAAAAGGAATGTGAGGAGCAATCATTGGCATTAAGGTTAAAAGCTGCCAGTATTGAGCACACGGCATATTCTCTTAGTGGAGGAAATCAACAAAAAGTGGTTATATCCAAGTGGCTGATGACGAATCCTAAGATTTTAATTTTAGATGAACCTACACGAGGAGTAGATGTGGGTTCAAAGTCCGAGATTCATGCACTTATGTCAAAATTCGCATCCGAAGGATTGGCGATTATTATGATTTCATCGGAAATGCCTGAAGTAATAGGTATGAGTGATAGGGTGATTGTTTACCATGAGGGACGTATTTCGGGAGAATTTAAGAGAGAGGAAATTATAAATGATAGCCTATCTCAAGAGAAAGTTTTGGAAAAAGCATTTGGACTTTAGTCGATAAAAACGGTTGGAGGTGAATAGGTCATGAAAGAGAAGGAAAAACAAAGAAAAGAAAATTTTTTCAAGAGTGATTCCGGTAGAATGTTTTTGGCTAAATATGGAATAGGAATTATTCTTGTAATTATGATGGTATTTATTGCAGTTGCAGAACCTTCCTTTTTAACAGGGAGAAATATGATTAATGTAGCGACACAGATTTCTATTAATGGACTTCTAACTTTCGGTATGTGTCTGGCTATAGTTGCAATGGGAATTGACTTATCGGTAGGAGCACAGTTGGCATTAACAAGTGTTGTCATAGCAAAGTGTTTGGTGTCCGGAATACCAACAGGCTTAGCAATATTTTTAGGAATTGCAGTGGCTGCTACTTTTGGATTTATTAATGGGGTTTTAATAGCTCAGTTTGATATGTTTCCGTTTGTAGTTACTTTATCAACACAGCTAATTATTAGGGGGTTGGCACAAGTTCTTAGTGGAGGAAAAGCGATTGCTATACAGGAGCAGGGATTTCGTCAAATCTATATTTCAAAGATTTTAGGAATACCTATACCTATTGTGATTTTTGTTTTTATCACTATTCTAATGTATATTATGCTTCATTGGACAAAGTTCGGACGATATATTTTTGCAATAGGAGGAAATGTCAATGCAGCAGTAGCATCAGGAGTCAGTAAAAAGAAAACCTTAATAGGTATTTACACGATTTCGGGAATTTTAGCAGGAATTGCAGCGGTCATCTACACATCAAAGGTGTTATCGGGTCAGTCAAACTTTGGCGTTGGCTATGAAACAGATGCAGTAGCGGCATCTGTGTTGGGAGGGACTTCTTTTGCCGGTGGAATTGCGACGATTCCAGGAGATGTGTTAGGTATTTTTATTATAGGTTTTATTTATAATGGTATGAATTTAATTGGTGTATCCTCTTATTATCAGACGATTGTTAAGGGGTGTGTTATTATTGGAGCAGTCATGTTGGATTTAGCTTTAAATAAGAAGAAACAGTAAAAGAATATGAAACCGGAGAGGTTTTATATAAATTAGCACAAAAAGAAGAAAGATAGGAGGTTTTGTATGAAGAAACAGGTATTAGCAACTTTACTGGTTGCAACAATGGCAGCAGCTATGGTTGGATGTGGAGCGGAAAAAAGTAAAGAAAGCACATCAGAAAAGACTACAGAAGAAAAAAAAGAGGCAAGTAGTGAGACTTTAGGTGATGTGAATGGAGATGGAAAAATAGTTTGTGGATACATTTCTAAAAATTTAACAGATCCCTTTCATGCTGCAATTAATGATTATGCACAGACAACATTTGATTCCATGAAAAAAGATGGAACTATTGATGATTGGACTGGTATTTTGGATGGAGAAACTGATGCTAATAAGCAAATTGACAGAGCTAATGATTGCATAGCAAAAGGTTGTGATTATGTAGTTATGCTTCCGGCAGAAGCAGAGGCTTCTAATCCGGCTCTTGTAGCTATGGTAGACGCAGGTATTAAAGTTATTGAAGTAAATTCACAGACAACAGATTGTGATACATTAGCTATGGCATACTGTGGTTCAGATGATGTGCAGGCAGGAGAGATGCTTGCTGAGTGGATTGTTAAAAATTGTCCGGATGGTGGAAAATATGTGCATTGTACGGGAATTTTGGGAAATTCAGCCCAAGTACAGCGTGGAGAAGGTATTGAGAATATTATGAAAGATCATCCGGAATTTGAAAAAGTAGCAGAGCCGGATACACAGTGGGATGGTAATCTTGCTGCAAATGCGACAACTGATGCTATTGCGACATACGGTCAAGATTTAGTAGCGGTGATTTGTGATAACGATGGGATGTCTTCTTCTGCTCAAAAAGCGGCAAATAATGCAGGAAGAAAAGATATTGTGTGTGTGGGTGTAGATGGAATTGATGTGGCTCTTCAAATGGTAAAAGAGGGAACGATGTTAGCAACTGTTTACCAAGATGGAGTGGCACAGCTGGCAGCAGGTATTGACATTATTAAGGCTTCAGTAGAGGGTAAAGAGTTTGATAAAAAGCCTGATATTCCATTCGTATTAGTAACATCCGAAAATATTGACAAATACTATAAGTAATGAATGAAACTTTACTGTGCTGGCGGTATTAAGTATAATAGGTTACATAAATAAAGAGATGGGGTTGGCTTGTAACCGGTCAACTCCATCTTTTAAGAATTAAGGTAACTACTCATTAAGAAGATTTATATAAGGAGATTTATATGCCGAAATCAGTACTGGAGATTATTCAAGAAAAATATAATGATGTATTTGCAGCAGAAAGAAAAGTTGCGGATTTTATTTTAAAAGAACCCAATTCTGTAATTCATAGTACAGTTGCGGAAGTTGCAAAATTAAGTGGAGTAAGCAATGCTACGGTTGTGCGATTGTGCCACCACTTGGGATTTAAGGGGTATTATCAATTTAGAATGCTACTGGCAAAGGATCTTGGTAGATTTCAGGAAAATAATCTTATGCCCACGGGTGTAGATGGTATATTAACAAAGTATGTAAAACAGATTTATGAAATATCAAAAAATCTGGATGAAAAGATGATTTTTGAGGTTGTAGATATTATAAAAAAATGCTCGGAATTGCATATAATTGCAGCAGGAAATACCATTCCTATGGCTTTATACATGAGCTTTCGCTTAGGTAGAGTAGGAATAAAAAGTACGGCTGGAATTGCATCAGAATATTATATGAATAGTATCAACTTATCATCTAAAGAGGGTGTTGTGTTGGCAATTTCAATGTCCGGGGAAACCAAACAAGTGATACAGGGGATTCAGTTAGCAAAAGAAAAAGGGATGGAAACGATTGCTATTACCGGAACTTGGGAATCTTCTTTGGGCAGGGAAACAAAATGGGTTTTGTCAACAGATGAACAAGAGGGAGATGATGATACTTATAGATATTATTCCAGATTAAAAGAAATTGTAATGATAGATTTGTTGCTGGAGTTAATTACGAGTGGAGATAAGATTAGAGAAACTGATGCAGAAAGACCAGAAGAATATTTTGCTACTTTTAGATGAGAGGGTAACTGAAAGAAGGGATAAAAGTATATGAAAAGGTCTATAATTAATAGAAATATTGAGTGGGCAATTGAAGTTTGTAAAAGAAAAGGCATCCACTTGCCATCTTTTGCCTATTGGACTCCTAAGGAGTGGGAGGAAAAAGGGGACTCCGCAGCTTTTTTAAAAAAGGTAGCCATGGGGTGGGATGTTACGGACTATGATTCTAATGATTTTGATAGGGTTGGTTGTGTGCTTTTTACAGTAAGAAATGGGGATATTACACATCCGGAGATGGGAATGGTGTATTGTGAAAAGTTCTTGATTATGAAAGAGGGGCAATTGCTACCAACTCATTTTCATTATTTTAAAACGGAAGATATTATTAATAGAAGCGGTGGCATTCTTAGGGTATATGTGTGGAATAGCACCCCAGACTTTGATGGCTATAAAAAAGACTTAAAAGGAGATGTATATGTGCTTTGTGACGGGGAACCAGTCTGTATAAATGCAGGAAGCTATATAGATATTGCTCCCGGTAATTCAATTACTATCCCCCCATATTTATATCATTGTTTTGAAGCAGTAAAAGGAGAGGGTGATTTAATTGTAGGTGAAGTTTCCAGAGTGAATAATGATTCCGCAGATAATCATTTTAATCCTTATATTGAATTTAAAAAAATTGAAGAAGATGAGCCTGCAAGATACCAATTATGTGGAGGTTATAAACAATAGGCCAGATGTTTATGGAGGGTACAGAGGATGTTTCAAAATTATTTGGAAATCCGCTGTACCTTTTTAAATGAAAAGTGAGGAGGATGTTTTATGGCTAAAAAATTTTTA
>DATCYL010000231.1:0-9679 GCA_036570305.1 Lachnospiraceae bacterium | reverse complement strand
AGCGGAGGAATTGTTCCTTCTTATATTTTGGTAAACAAATTAGGTCTTATTAATACAAGAATGGCTATGATTATTCCAACAGCTATGTCTACTTATAATATGATTATTTGTAGAACCTATATCATGAATTCGATACCGGATGAACTTTATGAAGCGTCACAGATGGACGGTTGTACACCATTTAAGTATCTTATGAAGGTTATCCTTCCTTTGTGTAAACCGATTATTGCTGTTTTAGTTTTATACTATGGTGTTGCTAAGTGGAATGATTATTTTAATGCGATGATTTATTTGTATAAAGAAGGTTTACAACCACTGACGATTGTAATGAAAGAAATATTGATTCTAAGTCAGGTGGATATGACCAAGGTTGCAGATGCCTCTGCAGTTGCAAAATTGCAGGGAATGTCAGAACTTTTGAAGTATTCGACAATCGTAGTAGCTTCCGTACCGGTTATGCTTTTGTATCCGATGATTCAAAAGCATTTGGTAAAGGGTGTTATGATTGGTGCTGTAAAGGGATAAAGAAGAGACAAAGGAGCAAAAATGAAAGATTATATCTTAGAATGTTGCGTGGATTCTTTAACTTCAGCCATGTCAGCCAAAGAAGGCGGAGCAAACCGCCTGGAGTTGTGTGCCAACCTTATTATAGGTGGCACAACTCCCAGTTTGTTTCTTTTTGAACAGGTTAGAGATTTGGTGGGAGTAAAAGCAAATATATTGATTCGCCCCAGATTTGGTGATTTTTTATACACCTCTTATGAAAAAGAGGAAATGTTAAAGGAAATTGAAACTTTTAAAAAAGCAGGTGCCAATGGTGTAGTTGTAGGTGGGCTTACAGCAGATGGTGATTTGGATATTCCATTTTTAAAAGATTGTCTTGTGGCAGCAGATGGAATAGAAGTTACCCTACATAGGGCCTTTGATATGTGTAGAGATCCTCATCTTGCCTTAGAAGAGGCAAAAGAATTGGGTATTTCAACTATTTTGACTTCGGGGCAGGAAAAAAAGGCGACGCAGGGAAAAGAACTCTTGAAAGAGTTGGTAGAAAATAAAGGAAATGTAAGTATTTTGGTTGGCGGTGGTATAGATAAAGATGCCATTAAAGAGATTTATTTAGCCAGCAATGCGACTGCTTATCATATGTCCGGAAAAGTTGTAAGCCAAAGTCAGATGAAATTTAGGCAGCCTAAGGTAAGTATGGGACTGGAGGGTATCAGTGAATATGAGTTATGGCAGACTTCTGCTTCTGCTATAAAGGCGGCAAAAGAGGTATTAGAAAAACTTTAGCTAGTAAAGGAGACAAATAAGATGTTTACCGGTCAGTTTTTAAGTGAAATAGAGACTGCGTTTGGAGAAAAAATGTCCTTATGTAAAAATGAGGAAATTTTAAAAAAAATCAATAAGATACTTTTAGATGAAAAAGAAGATGTTTGTCAGGCTTTTTGTTATCTCTATGCAGCTATGCCATTGAGTGATATGCAGGATTATGATCCGGAAGTTTTTTTGGAATTTGCAAGGCATGGTGCATTTCTTTATAAGACCTATGGGAAAGAAAAGAAAATTCCGGAGAGGATTTTTGCAGAGTATAGTATTAATCATAGGGTAAACAATGAAGATATTGTTCCTCATAGAAGATATTTTCATACGGAGTTAGCAAGCTATACTAGGGGTAAGTCAATGGAAGAAGCTGTGATTGATATTAACTTTTGGTGTGGCTCTAAAGTGACTTATCGTGCCAGTGATGAAAGAACAGCCAATCCTATGACAGTCTATAGAACCGGTTTGGGACGGTGTGGAGAAGAATCTACGTTTGTGGTTTCTGTACTTAGAAGTCTTGGAATTCCTGCCAGACAGGTTTATGTGCCCTTGTGGTCTCACTGTGATGATAATCATGCATGGGTAGAAGCATGGTGTGATGGCGAGTGGAAATTTTTTGGTGCCTGCGAGCCGGAGGGTGTTTTAGACCATGGGTGGTTTTTTAATGCATCTCAACGAGCTATGATGGTTCGAAGTAAAAGCTTTCTTTTAGCGGAAAAGGACTTAGAACATAGAAAAATCAGTGAAGCCTATGAAGTAACGCAGACACGTCGTTATGCACCGACAAAAATAATAGATGTAACTTTAAAGTTCCCTCAAAAGATACAAAAAGAGGGGATTGAAGTACATTTTCAAGTCTTAAATTATTCTTATTTTGACGATATTGCGGTGGCGAAAACAGATAAAGATGGAAAACTTTCTCTTACGATAGGTTTGGGGAGTTTGCTTGTGACTGCTTTTTATGAAGGATATTATGGGGAAATGGTAATCGATACCCAGACAGAATCCTCCTTTGTTTTAGATATGAAAGAGTCCAAAGGAAGTAAGCAGGTGCAGAAATTTGTCATAAAAGCACCGTCAATTTCTAAGGAAACAGCAAAAAAACCACCTCTTTTAAATGGAGAAAAGGCATCCTATTATGCGAAGAGATTAGAAGAGGTAACAGATAGCAGATTAAAAAGAGAAGCCGGATTCTTTGATGAAAAAAGAGCGAGTGAAGCTCTTTTGGAATTTACAAAAGAAGAGGCAGAAAAATTAGTAGAGATTTTAAAGAAATCCAGAGGTAATTTTGAAGAGCTTGTTACATTTTTATCCTATAAAGATCTGGATAAAGAATATAAGTATCAGATTTTACTTAGCTTGTCGGATAAAGATTACTTAGACTCCAAGGCAGAGGTTTTAAGGGAACATTGTCTTTATACAGAAAAAAATGAAAAATACCCGATGGAGATTTGGGCAGATTATGTATTAAATCCACGAGTTGGTTATGAGCGTATCAAAGCTTACAGAAAAACTTTGCGGGAATTATACAAAAGAAGAAATATTGTTTCTATAAAAGAAGTAAGAAGATTGTGGAAAGAATTAAATGCTTTGATTTCTACAAGGGCAGGAGGACTTTATGGAGGACTTTTACTGACCGGATATGAAGCAATATTAGGGTCTTATGCCAGTATGAAATCCAAACAGATTTTAATGGTGCAGGTTTTAAGAAGTTTGGGTTTTGCTTCCCGTTTACATCCTATAGAAGGTTTTGTGGAAGTCTATATGGATGGGGTTTTTATAGCGGTAGAAGAATTAAATAAAAAGCCTATGGATAAAAAACTCTTTATTACCTTTGAAAAAGAAATTACCTGGCAGTATTTAAGCAACTGGTCGATTTCTAAATTCATAGGAGGCAGGTATCAGGTTTTAGAAAATCTTGCTGTAGATATAAAGGATAGCAAAGCCGGCATAGAACTGAGTAGTGGAGATTACAAACTGGTAACAGAAAATCGTCTTCCCAATGGGAATATTTTTGCCAGTCAAAGAGTATTTTCACTGGAGGATAAAGACAGTGAGAGTATAGAAGTTTTTGAGTATAAGGCGGAAGCTACAGATATGCTGGGTAACAATTTCCTGACCGACTTTGCTCTGAAAAAAGGAGAAGAGCCTCTTATGCTAAAGTCCTTATCCAAAGATTCCCCTGCAATTGTTGTGTGGCTGGAGGAGAAAAAGGAGCCGACAGAGCATATTTTAAATGAGCTTTGGGAGAGAAGAGAAAAAATAAAGGATTTAGGTCTTTTATGGTATTTTGTAGTAAGAAACGAAGAAGCTCTAAAAGATGCGAATATTTCCAGGGCACTTAGTGCGGGATTTCCGATTACAGTCTTAAAGGACAGCTTTTATGGTGGAGTGGAAAAACTGGCAAGAGAACTTTATACAGAGCCGGGACTTTATCCTTTATTGTTGATGATGGATGAGACAGCAACCGGTCTATACGGTGTGGCAGGATATAATGTAGGTACAGTAGACATGGTAATAAAACTTGGAGAATATTTACATACAAAAATGAGTGATAAAAGGAGCTAGGAATGAATCAGGTAGTAATAGATAGAACTGAGAGAACAAAATGGTACAATGAGGCAAGGTTCGGTATGTTTATTCACTGGGGGCTTTATGCGATTCCTTCCAGAGGAGAGTGGGTGCGCAGTACAGAACAGATGCCAAAGGAAGACTATGAGCCATTTTTTGATGAGTTTAATGCAGAAAACTATAATCCTAAAGAATGGGCAAAACTTGCTAAAAAAGCCGGGATGAAATATGCGGTTTTAACAGCGAAACATCATGACGGTTTTTGTTTATATGACAGTGCCCTGACAGAGTTTAAATCTACAAATGCACCTTGCAAGAGAGACTTAGTAGCAGAATTTTTAGAGGCTTTCCGTGCAGAAGGGATTAAAGTAGGACTTTATTACTCTATCATTGACTGGCGTCATGATGATTTCCCTCATTATCAGGATATGCATCATCCTATGAGAAACCATGAGGAATGCGGAAATGAAAACCGTGATTTTGATAGGTATTTAGACTACATGTTTGGTCAAATAAAAGAATTATTAACCAATTATGGAAAATTAGACTTGATGTGGTTTGATTTCTCTTATGGAGATATGAAGTGTGATAAGTGGAAAGCCAAAGAGTTAATGGAGATGGTAAGAAGCATTCAGCCTCATATCATTGTTGACAATCGTTTAGAGGGAAGTGCAGAGGATGCGGGCTCTATTAGAACAGCAAACCCGACGCCTTATTCAGGAGATTTTGCTTCCCCCGAACAGATGATTCCACCGGCAGGTATCCGTGATGAAGAAGGAAATCCTCTTCCTTGGGAAGCTTGTATTACACTGAATACTTCTTGGGGATATGTATCCAGTGATAAGCATTATAAGAGCGCAAAAATGGTTATCCGCATGTTGGTAGAGTGTGTAAGTAAGGGCGGAAATCTGCTTTTAAATGTAGGTCCTAATGCAAAAGGGGAGATTCCTAAAGAGTCTGTTGAGATTTTAAACAAAGTAGGCGACTGGATGAAGGATAATGGAAAGAGTATCTATGGATGTGGCTATGCAGATATGGATAAGCCTGAATGGGGGCGATTTACAAAAAATGGAAATAAATTGTATGCTCACGTAATGGAAGAACAGGTGGGGGCTATTTGTTTGCCGTTTATGGCTGGGAAAATCAAACAAATGAGACTTGTAAGTGATAACTCAGAAATTAAAGAAACATTCTTTTGGAATTTAAAAGAGTACAAGGAAAATGCCTTTTTCTTCTTTTCTCCGAACTCCTTTGACTGCTATCCATTACCGGATGAAATTGATACTGTCGTAGAGATTACTCTGAAAGAGGAATAAGATGGAAAGACTGGTATTTAATAAAGAAGAGGCGGTAAAGGTTATTTATCTTGAATCGGGTCAGATAAAAGATTATCCGGAGCTTACCTTCTATAAAGATGTTTTTAAAGCGGATTATTTAGAAACCTTATTAGTGGCAAGTAAAGAGAAAAAAGTCTTGTTTGTCGGTTGGGGAGAAGAATCTTTGACCGATAAAAACACCTTGATGGAACTTGGTGCCAAAGCTTGTAAAATTCTTTTGGAGAAAGACATTGACAGATTTTGTATTGATCTTAGAGATATGGATTTTGGAGTTGATTACCATCTCTTTTATTCATGGGTAAAGGGAATTTACCTTGGAAGTCGAAAGGGAAAGTCTTATAAGAGCGATCAAAAAGAGCAAAATCCAAAGATTAGTCTTTTGGTAAATGCCAAAGATATTGATAGTCTAAAAAAATACGAGCAGGAAGCTTTTCATATTACAGATGCTATTTTCTTTGCAAGGGATATGGTGAATATGCCTTCCAATTATTTGTATCCGGAATCTTTTATTTCCTATATCAAAGATTTCTGTAAAGATATGGATTTAGAGATTGAGGTCTTAAATCAGAAAGATATGGAAGAAAAAAGGATGGGAGGTATCCTTACAGTTGGAGCCAGCAGCGCTAAAGCTCCCTACCTTTGTGTAATTCGATATAAGGGAGCACCTAAAGAGAGGGAAGTCTTTGGGCTTGTTGGAAAGGGTGTGACCGTAGATACAGGAGGATACGATTTAAAACCATCTTCCTACATGGCAGGTATTAGAGGCGATATGGGAGGTGCAGCAGCAGTAATCGGTGCTATTAGAAGCTTGGCTGTAGAGAAAAAGAAAGTGAATGCAATTGCCATACTTCCACTTTGTGAGAATAGGATTGCTCCGGGTAGTTATCTGCAAGGGGATGTAATTACTTCCTATAGTGGTAAAACCATTGAGGTAAGAAATACGGATGCGGAGGGACGTATTATCTTAGCCGATGCTCTATCCTATGCAATTACGGACGAAAAGGTGACAAAAGTTCTTGATATAGCGACTTTAACGGGCGCTGTGGTAGGGATGTTTGGATTTACCATAGGAGGGGTGATGTCAAATTCAGAAAAGATGTGGAAATCTTATGAAGAGGCATCCTGTATAGCAGGCGAGAAACATTGGCGCATTCCTTACGGAAAAGAGCATGAAAAGATGATAGAGAGTAAAGTGGCAGATATTAAAAACGTTGGAGAGAGCGTTTGCGGAACAATTACTGCAGGGCTTTTTATTAAGAGTTTTGCTAAGGATTTGCCATGGATTCATGTGGATATAGCGGGTACTGCCTGGGTGGATAGTCCGATTTATGCTTATCAGGAAGCTTTTGCTACAGGTGTGTGTGTAGATACAATTTACCAGTGGCTAAAAAATAGTGAAGATGATTGTGGAAATTCCTAAAAAAATCATGTATACTAGGCAAGTAAAAGAACTTTATATACATAAAGAATGTAGATTCATTCAATAGGGTGATTATAAAGACTGTAAGATAAGTAGAAAAGATAGGTAGGTATTGGAGGAAGCCATGAAAAAACTTGAAGAATATGTAAGAAGTATTCCGGATTTTCCGGAACCGGGAATAGTATTTAGAGATGTGACCAGCATACTTCAGGATGCAGACGGCTTGGCAATGAGCGTAGATGGTATCTGTGATTTATTAGATGGAGTAGATTATGATTTGATTTTAGGACCGGAGTCCAGAGGCTTTATCTTTGGCGTGCCGGTTGCTTATGCACAGCATAAACCTTTTATTCCGGTAAGGAAAAAGGGGAAACTTCCCTGTGAGACAGTAAGTATTCGCTATGATTTAGAGTACGGAAGCGCGGAGATTGAGATGCACAAAGATGCTATAAAGCCGGGGCAAAGAGTAGTGATTGTAGACGATTTGATGGCAACAGGAGGAACACTTCAGGCCATTATTAAGCTGGTAGAAGGTTTGGGCGGTCAAGTGGTAAAAATCTGCTTTGTTATGGAGCTTGCAGGTCTAAAAGGGCGTGAAAGACTTCAAGGGTATGATATGGAAGCTTTAATTACCTATGAAGGAAAGTAAAAGTAGGAATATCTTATATTGTCATTTTTTAGGAATTGAATAGGAAATAAAAAATTGCTGAAGTTTTAAGACTTCAGCAATTTTTTTATAAACCCTTTCTTAAAGTTTGGAAAAAACAAGGTTTTAACCGGGCATCAGTATACCGAACCTTACCTTTTAAAACTTTAAGAAAAATTCTTAGTTTAAGTATTATTTGGCATTTACTGCAGCCATAGTAATGTAGTTATAAGGCTGATTAAAATGAGGTAGGAAGAAGATATCTAAAAGTTTTAATTTATCAATAGTTACTCCTTCTTCAATAGCCAAAGAAAACATATGGATACCCATAGATACATCCTCATAAGAAGCTATCTGAGCGCCTACAACTCTGCGAGAACTCTTTTCGTATACAATACGAATTTTTACGCTTCCATTATCCTTAATAAAGGCAGGTTTTTGAAGGTCTTCATAGTCTGTATAGGAAACTTCCATGCCGACTTTTTCGGCAGCTTTTACGGAAAGACCGGTAGAAACCATTTTATAACCGAATACACAGATACCGTTAGAACCTTGTACTCCAAGAGAAGCAAGAGCAGTTCCGCCGATATTGTGTCCTGCTACGATACCGGAGCGAACCGCATTGGTTGCAAGTGCAATATAGGTAGTCTCTTTTAATGCATTGGAATAGACAGTTGCACAGTCTCCAACAGCATATACATCCGGGTCACTGGTCTGTTGGTGCTCATCTACCAGATAAGCTCCGTTTTTAAAGAGTTTTAAGTGGTCTTTTCCTAAAAGATTATTGGGAACAAAGCCGATGGCATTGACAATTAAGTCTACAGGATACTCGCCCTTGTCTGTCACTAAGGTATTTACACGTTCCTCGCCCTTATAAGCAACCGCTTTTTCATTAAAGTGTGTTTCAATACCGTTGTCATTTAAAATTTTATCCATATCCTCGGTAAACCAAGTATCGTAATAACTTGAAAGTGAGCTTGGAGCAATATCAAACAATTTGACATTTTTTCCACGGCGTTTTGCAGCTTCTGCAATCTCTACGCCGATATAACCGGCACCGATAACGGCGACACTGTTTACTTCAGGAAGAGCAAGTTCTTTATCAATGCCTTGTCCCTCTTGGAAAAGTTTTAAGAAAGAAAGTCCTTTTAAGTCTTTTCCCGGCAGATCAGGGGAGATGGGAAGAGAACCTGTAGCAAGAACCAATTTGTCATAGTTTTCTTCAAAAGCACTGCCATCTTTTTTACTTCCGTAGATTATCTTTTTTTCAAAGTCTATCCTATCAACAGATGTTTCTAAGCTGATTTTTGCTCCCTTTTTAGCAAAATCATCTGCACTTGTATAAAACAATTTGTCGTAGGATTCAATTTGTCTCCCTACCCATAATGCAGTTCCGCAACCGAGATAGCTAAGATTGGAATTTCTGTCAATCATAACAATCTCATGTCCCGGATACTGGTCAAGCAGAGTGTTTGCCACTGCAATACCTGCATGATTTGTTCCGATAATAACGATTTTCATTACAATACCTCCATAGTTTTGATAATAATAATTATAATTGATTATTAGAAAAATAGCAATAAAAAAGCTATTAATAGAGAGGAAAAATGGGACTTTTGATTACTTGTTTTTTGGAAAAAGTCCTGATAAGATAAAATGAAAAATAAAGGAGGAAATATCATGGTAAAGCATATTATTTTATGGAAATTAAAAAGCACACTGACAGAGGAAGAAAAGGTCGGTATTAAAGCAGGGATTAAAGAGGGATTGGAAAGTTTACAGGGGAAAATCCCTGGACTTTTGGAAATCAAGGTGGTGATGGGGGATACTTTGGCATCATCGAACATGGATCTTATGTTGGACTCTACTTTTGAAGATGAAAGTTCTCTTAAAAACTATTCCGGTCACCCTGATCATGTGGCAGTGGCAAATACAAAGGTGCGTCCTTACACAGAAGTAAGAAGTTGTTTGGATTTTCTTTGTTAATGAAATGAAGTGTCTATGAGAAAATTTTTCGCGAAGAGAAGCAAAGAGGAGTATTTACAAACAACTGTGGTCATTTGGATGGGAGCACTTTTATCCTGTTTGCTTTGGGGAAGTGCAGTTTCTGTAATAAAAATAGGCTATGAAAGCCTTTCCATTACCGTAAGCCAGTCCAGCAGACAGATTGTTTTTGCGGGATATAGATTTTTTCTGGCAGGAATTTTAACCATTATTTTGGGAAGTATTCTGCATAAGAAAGTTTTGTTGCCTCAAATCTCATCTTTAAAAAGTATAGGGATTTTATCTTTATTTCAGACTATTGGTCAGTACTTTTTCTTTTATATAGGGGTGGCACACACCAGTGGAGTGAAGTCTTCTATCTTGGTTGGTATGGGAGTTTTT
>DATCYL010000230.1:0-1663 GCA_036570305.1 Lachnospiraceae bacterium | reverse complement strand
AAAAGGCGTAGGGGCTTCTTCCTTTAGTTTTTCGAAGGGGATCTTGGCCATCAGGGTGCGCAGGCCGATGGCTTCGGCCGCATCGCTGATGCCCAGCAGCGACACCCCTTCCCGGGTAAGAAAACTCTTCTGCCGCAACGATTGCAGGGAATAAAGCTTACCGTAATGTTTGGCCACCATGCGCAGGCAGGTAGGGCCGCAATCCATGACATCGTGCTGGGAGTAGTGGGGGAATGGTTTCATTTGGTGATCAAGCTATCTAAAACTTCAATCAGTCTGCCGTCGTGCAGGTCTTTGGCAATGATTCTATGATTTTTATCCAATAGAAAACTTTTGGGGATGCGTTCTACTCCTAAATCTTCCACTTCTTTCAGTATTCTCCGGTTATTGTTTGTGCCTATGACATGGATAAAACTCTGAAGTGAATCTTTTTTTATTGCCTCTTTCCATAAGTCATGGTTGTAGTCTATGGAAATGGCATATACCTTGAGGTCTTCCGAATACTTGCTTAGTGCTTGCTTGATGTGCGGAAATTGCATCCGGCAGGGTTTGCACCAGCTTGCCCATACATCAATATAGGTATATTTATTAGTGAGACTGCTCAAAGGAATCGGCTCTCCGTCTATTCCATTAAGATGAAGGTTTATTGTACTGCCTGTCGCATTTATGCGCTTTCTTCTTTTATAGTCTTTTCTTTCTCTTTCTATTTCCGTTAGGCGCTTTGCTGCCCGAATTCCCCTTTCTGTTTGTGTTCTGTTAGAACCATAAACCGGCAAGCTGCGTGGGTCGTCAGGAAAGGTTTTGGAAATATGTTCCTCTATTGCTTGCAGTGCATCCTTATCGATATAATCAGAAAAGAAAACCTTAAGCATGACTGCACCACGCCTTGCAATCAAGGGATGTTTGGTCTGTTTAATGTGATTTTGGTAGAAAGAAACCAACTCTTTGTCCTTTAGGACGACGCTGTCTTTCTTATGCTCTTCGTTGAGTTTGTGTTTCTTATTCCAATGCATAGCTTGGATCAGGTAGAATTGTGTATAAGTATTGTGGAATGCCCCTTTGGTGGCTTTTTTGTAAATAGTCGTAGGATTTTCATCTTTATATCCTACATTCAATTCAACCGTATCTCCGGGGAGAGCAAGAGCCGCTAATTTTGCCGGACCTTCTTTGGCGAAAGCTATTTTAAATTCATTTTCAAATGGGGTATAAGCTTGTAACACTATGGTTTTCTGTCCTTTTTGAGTTAGTGTAGAGTCCCAGATACATTGTTCTGCACCGGATATCCATTGGCAAAAAGAGCTGACATAGACTTTTTGCTCTATTTGAGACAGTTCTTCGTCCAAATGCAAAATGATAGTGACATTCGATTTTTCTTTTACTTGAAAAGAGAAACAAAATAAGGCCGTAATGGATATGCATATAATGAATATTACTTTTGCCATGATAAATGCTTTTTTACGCTTGCACCCTTCTCAATAATAAAAAATACTGGAAAGGGTGCGAAGCTTCATTGTTTAATGTGTTGAAAGATCTTATTTAATTTCTTCTTCACAAATAGCATCACCTCCAAATGCTAACTCTGCTGCTGCTTGTGCATCCTCCATGTCTATGCCGTCACTGAAGACAATATCTTTGTCATGATCCATGTTTTGGCAATAAATAG
>DATCYL010000229.1:0-3579 GCA_036570305.1 Lachnospiraceae bacterium | reverse complement strand
CTGTAGAATCCCCTCTTTTGTGCCAACTTTACCGCCTCATTACAGACTGCGGAATTTGGTACACTGTCCATTTTACTTATCTGATAGACTCCGCTTCTTAAAATGTTTTGAATCACCGGTTTCATTTTGTTTACCGGTATTGAGGAAACTTCATTAATAATATAATCAATCTGAATCATATTTTCTATGGTTCCCTCTGCCACTCTGGTAATAAAGGCACGATCGGATTTAGGTAAAAACTGATGCTTATCCAACACACGTCTAAGAGCAATATGGCTGTATTCCCCATCCCTATTTACTTCTAAGAGAATATCTAAAACCAATTCTCTTGGGTTAATACTACTAGTCACGATTTCTACCTCCCGATAAAATAATCAATCTCAAAAGTTGTAGGGCAGATGCTGCCGCTGCTGCCACATAAGTCATGGCTGCCGCCCTTAAAACTTTCCTTATTCCCTTTAATTCCTGCTCATCTACAAGTCCCATAGACCGAATCATAGCTAAAGCACGAGAAGATGCATTAAATTCAACCGGCAAAGTAACCAATTGAAATAATACCGCAAAAGAAAACAAAAAGATTCCAATCTTTAAAAGAGGAGGTATGGAAAGTACCAAACCCAATATAAAAATAGGCATAGATAAAGAGGAGCCTATATTAGCTACCGGCACAATTGCCGTGCGAATTTGCAGGGGAAGATAATTGTTTTGATGCTGTATCGCATGCCCACATTCATGTGCAGCCACACCCAAAGCAGAAAGAGAAGACTGTCCATAAATAGGCTCTGACAAGCTTACTGTTTTTTGTCCGGGATGATAGTGGTCTGTTAGATTCCCACTAATTGCCTCCACTCTTACATCGTAAATCCCTGCCGTATTTAAAATCCTCTGAGCAGTTTCATATCCGGCTATATTCCTGGAATTTCTTATTTTGCTATACTTTTGAAAAGTCGCATTCATACTTGCTGATGCCAAACCTGTCAGTAAAATTCCCAAAAGTACCAACAACATCGTTTCATCGTAATAAAACATATCCTTACCTCCCGTCAAAAATTATTTTTGACCCAACTTCTGCCCTCTTTTTAGAGTAAAACCATTTAAAAAGGCACTTACTTCCATCCTCTTTTTCCCCTCTAGCTGCAAACTTTGGATAGCTAAAAGTCCTTCCCCTGTTTTTACTAAGATTTCTTTTTTATTGGCATCTACAATTTCTCCTGCCATAAGACCCTGGCTGTCTTTTTTTTCTTCCCCTGCCTTTGCCTGCCATATTTTTAATGTTTTTCCATCAATATGGGTAAAAGCACTAGGCCAAGGATTCATCCCTCTTACCCAACGTTCTATCTTTAGAGCCGACCAGGTCCAGTCAATCTCTCCCATAGACTTATCAATCATTTTTGCATAAGGCGTCGGACTTTCTTTCGGTTGCTTTGTAAAGGTGGCTACTCCTTTTTCCAAATCCTCCAATGTCCTCACAAGAGCCTTTGCCCCCAAAGCAGATAATTTTCCAAAAAGACTTCCGCTGGTTTCCTCTTCATCTAAAAGAAGCTTTTCTATAGAGATCATATCTCCGGTATCAAGTCCTGCATCCATTTTCATAATGGTCACACCACTTTCTTTTACGCCGTCTAAAACAGCCCACTGAATAGGAGCCGCCCCGCGGTAATCGGGGAGTATAGAAGCATGTACGTTCAAACAGCCATATTTAGGGATATCCAAAATCTCCTGTGGGATGATTTGTCCAAAAGCAACCACCACAATAACATCCGGTTCTAAACTTTTTAGATAATCTACATGTTCTGCCGCCCTTATCTTTTGGGGCTGAAGAATAGGTAAATTATGCTCCAGTGCCACTTCCTTTACAGGAGTAATTTGCATCTGCTTTCCTCTTCCCTTAGGCTTATCCTCCTGTGTCACTACACAAAGAACTTCATGCCCGGCATTGATAATCTCTTTTAAAGTACCCACAGCAAAATCCGGGGTTCCCATAAAAACAAGGCGCATATTATTCCTCCTCTAAATCATCCTCTTGCTCATAGTCTTCATAATCTTGTGCTACATCTCGTAATTCCCCCTCAACATAGCCCACATACAAAATGCCGTCTAAATGGTCACACTCATGGCAGATAGCCCTTGCCAAAAGCCCTTCTCCCTCTAGAGTAAATGGCTTCATATCTTCATCCAAAGCCTCCACCACCACATGATTGGGACGCTTTACCTGTCCCACTTTTCCCGGGACACTAAGACATCCTTCATCACCGATTTGTTCCCCATCCATTTCTTTAATCTGAGGATTAATAAAAACAATGGGGCCCTCTCCTACATCAATCACTATAATTCTTTTTAAAACACCTACCTGGGGGGCTGCAAGTCCCACTCCCATAGCCTCATACATGGTGTCTTTCATATCCTCTATCAAAACTTCTATTTTGGGAGTCATTTTTGTTACCGGTCTGCTTTTTTTGACCAAAACTTCATCTCCCATAGTTCGTATATTTCTAATTGCCATTTTTTTCTCCTTTTCTTCACCTGATAAAGCAAGTATATTATTTACATTATCCACACTTACTGATTAAAGTCAAATTGAACTCTGATTTTTGCAAATCCCGGATTAATTTCAATATATTTTTCCACATAAAGCCATAGCTTTTGCAAGACTTCTGTTTGAGGATGTTTTAAATAAATTACCCAACGGTAAGTATCTTTCACCTTTCCTATCGTTTCTCTTGCCGGTCCTATGATTTGCAAATCTTCTTTTGTATAAATCCTTTGGATATACTTTTTAATAAAATCCATAGCATTTTTTACCTGACCTTCCTCATGCCCACTTGCAAAAATAGCTGTCATTGCAAAGACCGGAGGGTAGGAAAGTAATTTTCTATAAAGCAGTTCTTCTTCATAAAAAGCCTCATAATTCTGCTTGGCTGCATATAAAATACTGTAGTCTTGTGTCCTGTAAGTCTGTATCAGTGCTTCTCCCTCCAGATTTCCTCTTCCAGCTCTTCCTATAGCCTGTGTAATCAGCTGAAAAGTCTTTTCCCCGCCACGAAAACCATTACTGTTTAAGGATAAATCTGCCGCTAAAACACCTACCAGAGTTACTTTTTCAAAATCATGCCCTTTTACTATCATCTGGGTACCAATCAATATATCTGCTTGTCCCTCAGAAAAAGCCGATAAAATATCCTCGTAATCATCTTTATGTCTAGTCGTATCCATATCCATACGAAGCAGGCGTGCCTTAGGAAACTTTTTTTTCATAAGACTTTCAATCTGCTGTGTCCCTGCCGCAAAACCTCCTATATATGGAGAAGAACAGGTCGGGCAAGTATCCACCATTGGTCTTTCATAACCGCAGTAATGACACAAAAGCCTATCTTTTCCATGCAAGGATAAACTCACATCACAGTGGGGGCATTTTATGATTTCTCCACAACTTCTACAAATCACAAAGCCGGCATAACCTCTTCGATTCAAAAAGAGTATAATCTGCTCTTTTCTATCCAAGCGTTCCTTAATTTTTTCTTCTAATTGACGACTAAGAATACTGCGATTTCCCATCTTTAATTCTTCCCGCATATCAAC
>DATCYL010000228.1:0-3334 GCA_036570305.1 Lachnospiraceae bacterium | reverse complement strand
AAAGAAGATCCTGTGCCTTTTCTAATTTCAACTGCTCTATATATTGCGAAATACTAATATCCATATTCTTTTTGAAAAAATGACTGATATTAGACACAGAGGTTTCAAAATGTGCCGCCATAAATTTCACACTAAAATTATCCTCCAAATAATTATCGTG
Source organism: Lachnospiraceae bacterium (assembly GCA_036570305.1). GTDB lineage: Bacteria > Bacillota > Clostridia > Lachnospirales > Lachnospiraceae > JAQVHQ01. The sequence goes on along the minus strand of DATCYL010000228.1, from coordinate 3,174 downwards.
CACATAACGAAGCACATCTACTATATTTCTCTTTTTATAGGTCAAAGAAGCTTTTTTATCTGCCTGCTTTTCTTTTGCTTTCTTTTTTTGAATCACTTCTTCTTTCAGACTCTCTAAAAATTTTAATCCCTGTCCGACCAAATCCTGTCTATCAACAGATTGCCATTCCAGAATTTTTTCCGCTTTCTTTTCAAAAAGTCTGCCTACATCCCACATAATACCGTAAATTCCCATTTCTGAAGCTTCTCTTATATACTCTGATAATTCCTGTAGCAAGAATATAGATTTTGTTACATCTTCCATCTCTAAAGCTGTCTTAAGCGATAGAAGTTCATTTTGAGGATATTCTCCTTCTCTCGTATGAAATCTGTCATACTGGCTTTTTGCCTCCCTATAGGATTGACGCAAGTTTTCCACATCTTTTACCGTATTACCGATTCCTATCCACTTATCTTTACTTATTAGAATTCTCAACTTCTTATCTATCTCTTTTGCCTCTTCATCAGAACATACCAGATACACTCTCACTGTTTTAGTAGCATCCAGAGCATAAATTTTTGAAATTCCTTCTAAAGCAAAACTTTCCTGAATTTGTTCATATACATAGTCTGCTTTTTTCGCTTCTTTATCCAAAACCAGAAAAAATTTCCACTTCTTATCAAGAGCAATCCCGTTTTTCAGGCAACGATTCCAAAGCTTATCCTCCCTGACAATTTCTTTAGTCAATAAGCTATAAAGACAATTTTCTTCCAATAAAACCTTACGCTCTTCTTCGAGTTCCTGACTATAATCCAAAACCCGCCTATAGTTTCTATAGCGGTTTCCCGAAAAGACATAGGTCAAAATAATCCCTAAAGTCAGACTGGCTAGGAGCCAAAGACTATAAATTTTCAAATAAATTTTTAATCCTCTGGTAAGATTTGCCTTCTCCACCAGACAAAGCATAGCAAAATCATCACCCAAATCCTTCTTATAAATATAATATCTATTCTGTATGTTTTTGGTTTCTGATTTTTCAGCCTCTTTAATATTCTGCTGCCATCCCTTAGACTCCTCCATATCATCTTTTAATATGTCGGATGTAAATAAGATTTCGTTTTTATAAAGTAAAATGCTACCCATTTCTTCACTGGTACCAAATTGCTCCTCTAAATTTCTCTGGCTAATCCTATAAAGAATATACTTAAATCCCTGCCCCTCTTTACTCCATGTAGTAATCGGCGTTGAAAGGACGATCCCTTCCTGAGAATGTAATTTCGCTTTTGTCGCCTTAATCACAAAATCTCTATTTCCCTTTATTTTTTTAATCTCTGTCTGACACAGTTTTTGAAAGAAAAGCTCAGACGTTGTTACTCCCTGGGAAGTCAAAACTATTTCCTTTTTTTCATCATAGATATCAATTCCCTCTACAAAAGGAAAATTGGCTTCCTGTCCCTCCAGCTCCTCTTTTATTTCCAAATAAACACCGGGAATATCTGTATAAAGTTCATTGTACTTTTTATCATACTTACACTTTGCATTAAAGGCTCGAACTACAGAAATCTGTTGCTTCCAGAAATTTTCCTGCCTTTCTAAAGTTAAATCCACCTCTGTTTCCATTCTATGTCTCTGTTGTTTTTTTAATAGGCTTAAAACACTAAAACTTACTAAAAGAAGGGTAATAAAAAGTACTAAATGATAGGCCAGCATAAAACGCAAAAAGTCTCCTCTTTTCTTTTTATTTCCCATCTTTATCTCTCCTCTTTTGTCGAATACATACCACGCCATAGGGTGGTAACAAAATAGTACCCTCTACCTTTTTATTTTGTAAAAGCTCCCATCCATAGACATCCAAAATTTGGCTGCTGTCTTTTGTATGATTCAAATAAAAAGTATAAGTATCCGTCTCATTTTTTCGAACATGACACTCTACACCTCCTGGCAGCACAGGCAACTGCATACCGCTCTCATTAAAAATTTGTTGAAACAATTGTTTCATATAAGAAAGTTCTACTCTGGCACCTACATAATACGCGCACCCTTTTCCTAAAGTATTCTGTGTAACCGCAGCTTCTCCTTGATAAAAATCACTTCCATAGACAGCCTTTACCTTTGCACCACAAAGGCGAAGACGCTCTGCATAATCTTTTATCAGCCACGCCTTACCATCCTCCCAAAGGCTATTTTCATCTAAAGGATATAGGGTATCAAGCTCCTCACTATAAACGCCAAATACCCGACCTAATCCATCTCCGGGAAATCCTCCCATAAAACATAGCTGATTTTCATCCACATATCCGGTAATATAACTACCGATTAGGATGCCTCCTTTTTCCACAAATTGGTGAAGTCTTTTTGCCACACCATCCTTTAGCATATAGAGCATGGGAATTAAAATAACCTTATAGTCTTCAAAGTTTTCCTGCACGCTGATAATATCCGTTTCAACACCTAACTTTGTACACTCACACCACCAATCCATGCAGGTTTTTTCATAGTTAAGTGTCTCTTTACTCATTCCCTGCACATCAGATAGCGCCCAGCGATTATCCCAATCAAATACTAAAGCAGCCTTTGCTTTTACAAGACTCCCCCTTACTTCTCTCAGTTTTTTTAGCTCTTCTCCCAGCTTTTCTACTTCCTTAAAAACTCTGGTATCTGTACTTCCTAAGTGGTCTACTACCGCACCGTGATACTGTTCACTTCCGCCCCGACTTTTTCTCCATTGAAAATACAAGACACTATCTGAGCCACAAGCAATTGCCTGCAAGGAAGATAAACTATGAATCCCCGGTCTTTTTAACTTATTAAATCTTTGCCAGTTTACCAAACTGGGTGTGCTCTCCATTACTAAAAAAGGACGTTCCTTTTTCATGGAACGCATCACAGTATGATGAAAACTATTTCTAAGCATAGTATCGTAAAGACTCTCACTATCATTATGAAAGGAAGGATAGCTGTCCCAACTGATGATATCTACAAAAGGTGCCATTGCCTGATAATCCAAATCCTCACTGAGTGTCACAAAATTTGTTGTTACCGCTATCTTTGGTGTAATTTGACGAAGTATCTCAATTTCTTGCCTCATAAAATCTGTAGTATTATAAGTAGTAAATCGTTTCCATTCCAGATTTAACCCCATCAAATTTCTCTCTCCATGGACAAAAGGCGGTTCAATCTGCGAAAAATCATTAT
>DATCYL010000227.1:0-2567 GCA_036570305.1 Lachnospiraceae bacterium | reverse complement strand
TAATACTTGGATTCTTTACCAAGCGTCCGATTAAATTTAAATGGTTCATGTTTTCCTTTCTCTTGTACATGCCCCCGCCTATGCGAGGGCATAAAAATAGCAAGGGGATATTTTCCTCTTGCTTCTTGATAGTTTTTATTTAGAGTTTTTAAGACTTTGTATAATTCTTACTTAAAGTTATTTTACGATAAAATCTACGCTCTTATTTCTTTTTTTGTAAATAACATAGGCTGCTAAGCTTCCAAAAGAGATTGCAAAAGTAGATAAGAACAAGAATAAAGGTGCCTTATCTCCAGTTTTTACTCCTTCTTTTGTCAATGTTTTTGTAGTAGGATTCTCTACCTTCACGGTCTGTCCTTCATCATTTATATCTTTATGCTCTGAAACTTTTTCTTCTTTGCTTACATTGGTAACATCATAAAGCTCTTCAAAAACAACTAAAGATTTCCCTTTTAAATTGCTTGCATCTAAAGTAAAGCTAAGGTTCAATTCCATTTGCTCCTTATCTGCAACAAATTCTTTTTCTGCAGTAACAGGCTTTCCATTCACAAGTACTTCTTTTCCGCTTTCCTTATCCATCAAAATACCTTTTAATTTGTATTTATTTCCAATGATGAATTTTCCTTCGTGTGTGATCTTATCAATAATTGTTACGTCTTTTGTTGCCTTGATAGTTTTTCCACCATCGCTTGCACTTGCAGTAGTATGAATTTTGATGTTCTGTTTTACAATTTTTACAGTCTGTCCTTCATCGTTGATATCCGTATGAGTTGCAATTTCCACTTTTTCTGATTTTAAGCTCTCAAAAGCTACAACTTCTTTTCCTCCTAGTTCTGAAGCACTAAAGATAAAAGTAACATCTACGCTTCCACTTGACGTATTAGGTGTGAATTTCGTTTGACTTTTCACTTCTTTTCCATTGATAAGAAGTGGGCTATTGGTTTTCTTGTCCATAAGAATTCCACTTAAAGTATATTCTTTTCCAGAAATTAAGTTCTCGTAAGATACTTCATCTACTAGAACAACTTCATTTTTTGTGGTTACTTCCTTTTGTCCATCAACACTTGCTTTTGTGCCGATCTTAGGGAAATGTACGGATTGATCTTCATCGTTGATATCCGTATGAGTTGCAATTTCCACTTTATCAGTAGATACTCTTTCAAAAGCCACTACAGTTTTTCCTTCTAAAACAGTAGATGGGAAAGAAAATTCTAACTCTTCTTTTCCATTTTTTTCTTTTGGAATAAATGTTTTTTCTGCTGTCACTTCTTTTCCATCAACCATCAAAGGCTCTTTGGTTTCTTTTACCATTAAAGTTCCTTTTAAGGTGTATTCTTTTCCTGGAATCAAATTTGTATAAGCAACGGTATCTACAATTATAGTTTTAGAAGATACTGCTCCTACATGGCTTTGTGTTGCCTTGTCTACTGCGGTTGTCTTTAAAGTCGGTGGAACGATGGGCTCATCTTTTAAAGTACCTAAGTTGACTACTTGTTTATTTTCATCAATGGTAACTTCAAAAGCAGGAATTAACTCATATCCTTTATTTCCTTCTCCTTTAAGCTCTTCTACAATATAGGTATCGTATGGTAATGCTCCTAAGCTATCATCTACCTTGTCACTACCAAACCAAACACCATCGTTATAAGACGTTCCCGCATTGGTATTTTTGCTATGAGCAACACGTTTTGTAGAGAACTGTCCATTCTTATCTGTTACAATTACGTGATTTTCTCCTGTACTCTTAGATGTTATTTTAAAAGGAACATTTCCAAGTCTCTTGTGTGTACTTTCTCCTACTTTCACTCCTTCAATATCCCCACGTATTATCTGATTAGGAACAGAAAATTCATTTCCTCCTTTTAAAAGTGGAATATTATTATCCATCGTTACTTGAGTAATGTATTTCGTAAATTTAGTTCCATCGCCACCCACAACTTCTAGATATTTATTTTCCAAAGAATATCCTGTAGGTGCCTTGATTTCTTCAATTGTAATTGTTCCTAAAGGCATTGTCACAATACCCTCATGAAAATAAAGCTCATCCCCACTCACTAAATACTCTGGCTTTAATAAAGTTCTGAATACAGGTCGCTTAGTGATTGTATTAATCTTCTCTTGTGTAGCCACAACCCAACTTCTAGTAGCTTGTGATGGCAATGTTTTTTCATCATAGTATCCTGCATAATAAGAGATTTTAAATTCTGCACCCGCAAGAGAGGCTCCACCCTGTACAGTTTCACCTGTGCTGGAGTCAACTTTGTTAAGTGTTATTGAAACCGGGTCATTCCCTGGAGTATCTTTGACCTCTAATTTAGTGGTCTCCTGTGCCTTTACCTCTACAGGATAGATTTTACTATCAAGTACAAAACCTTTTGGCGCTGCAATTTCTTTTACATAATAGGTATTTGGAGATAAGTCATTAATGGTATTACTATCTCCATTAACATCAGTAATTAACTTTCCAATTTCTTGACTTGCTTCTGCATCTGAATACAAGCCATAAACTGCACCCTCCAATGAATAACAAGAGTTATTGTCAGAAATAGATGAATTAGAAGATGTTT
>DATCYL010000226.1:0-2349 GCA_036570305.1 Lachnospiraceae bacterium | reverse complement strand
AATCTATGATTTTATTATATATATAATATGATTTTACTAGGAATAAGTAAAGAGAAAATGTAGAATTTTTCTGTATTTACAGAATTTTTTGGGGATTAGTGCGAAATATACTTATAATAGATTTGTGGGCTTTTATTTTCCTTTGGCTTTATGTTTGACGAAGTTTAAAAAGAAAAGTACAATAAAAGCAAATGGAGGATAAATTATGAGGAAAAAAGAACTTGCCAAAGAGGTAATTAAAAGATTAGAAGAAGCATATCCGGATGCCGATTGCACCCTGGACTATGATCAGGCATGGAAGCTTTTGGTTAGTGTGCGTTTGGCGGCACAATGTACGGATGAGAGGGTAAATGTAGTAGTTGCAGGACTTTTTGAAAAGTATCCAAGTATTGAAGCCTTGGCAGAGGCGGATGTAGATGACATAGAAAAAATTGTGCGTCCTTGTGGATTAGGCAGGAGCAAGGCCAGAGACATTAGTGCCTGTATGAAAATGCTGGTCACAGACTTTGAGGGGAAGGTTCCTGATAATTTTGATGATTTAATGAAGCTTCCGGGTGTAGGAAGAAAGAGTGCTAATTTGATTATGGGGGATGTTTATGGAAAGCCGGCTATTGTGACGGATACACATTGTATTCGACTTTGTAACAGAATTGGTTTGGTGGATAAAATAAAAGAACCCAAAAAGGTGGAGATGGCACTTTGGAAGATTATTCCTCCCGAACAGGGGAGCGATTTTTGTCATCGACTGGTCTTTCACGGAAGAGCTGTTTGTACCGCTCGTACAAATCCTTACTGTGACCAATGTAATTTGGAAGATATCTGTAAAAAGGTGGATGTAAAGAAAAGAAGTTAAGAGGAAGATAATGGAGATAAAAAGATTTAAAAAAAATATTATGGAGCAGATTAAAGAGGCACAGTTAAAGCTGGGATACAGCAAAGAAACTATGCGTTTATATTATCCGCTCCCATCCTTAAATGCAATCTTGCAAAGTGACTATCAAAAAATAGAGGATATGCAGCTGGCATTAGAGAGCGCATTTTTGCAAGAGGAAGAACTGGGGAAAGTAAAGTTTGCGGTGCATAAAAAGAGGTTGGAAGTGACGATTTCTCCACAAGGTGTGGAGTATGTAGGAGAGCATTATAGAGCCTCTTCTTTTTTAAAGGAAATGATTGACTTGTTTAATGAGGATCATCACTGTAATTTGGAGAAAATCAAAACTCTTTTTGCGAAACACGATAAAAACTATATTTGCCAAAAGATGCCAAAAGGTGAGGATTTTGACTATGTGTTTTATTTTGAGAATCCTGAAATAGATGACTATTATTACTGTATTAAAGAGGAAATGGGACATACTATCTATCATAGATTTAGTAAAGAGGACTATGAACTTTTGTTGACTTAAAGGAGTTTTATGGAATTTAAAGAATTATTGAAATTTCTGTCTTTTACAGAAAAACTAAAGTGTAATACCAGACATTCATGGACATCCGATGGAAGGAGAGAAAGTGTGGCAGAGCATACGTATCGTCTTTGCGTATTTTCCTGGGCATTAAAAGAAAACTTTCCTGATTTGGATATGCAAAAAGTTTTACTGATGTGTCTTTTTCATGATTTGGGAGAGGCAATTACGGGGGATATTCCCAGCTTTGAAAAGACAAAGGAAGATAAAGAAAAGGAAAGCAGGCTTTTGTTTGCCTATATAGAAAGCCTTCCCGAGAGTCAAAGAGAAGAGCTAAAGAGTCTGTTAGAGGAGTTGGAGGAGGATGAAAGTAAGGAAGCACATTTAGTGCATGCCTTGGATAAGATGGAGGCAGTTATCCAACATAATGAGGCTTCTATAGATACCTGGTTGCCTTTGGAATATGACTTGCAGTTGACTTATGGTGATGAACAGATTGCTAAGGTGGAAGAGTTGCAAGGGTTAAGGGATTTAATAAGAGAGGCATCAAAAGAAAAAATAAAGAATAAAAAATAAAAGAAACTCTGATAGAAAGAATAGATGTCTTCTATCAGAGTTTTTGTTATGGTGACAAGCCGAGCACAGTTGGCCTTTTGCATTTATACTATCTATTAAAAAAGGGTCTGGAGGGATTGAAGGGCTTATATATATAGGTTATAGTGAATCTGTATAGATAAAAAAGGGGCTTATTAAGAAAAATTATCAATAAAAAGAAAGTTTTAGTTGTCCTATGAGAAAGTATGCCTTATAATGGTGCATAGTCATTATCTACATGAAATGACAATTTTTACAATAAATTTTGTACATTATAATTGATTTAGGGAAAATAAAAAATAATTTATTGTAAAGTTGTGATGAGTATTTATGAAAAAAACCTATGTATTAGTCT
>DATCYL010000225.1:0-6537 GCA_036570305.1 Lachnospiraceae bacterium | reverse complement strand
GCAACTTGTTTACAATCTGTCCTTCTTTTAAGCCACCGTGCCCCACTGCCGCCAAAACAGAATTCCAATCCAAAAAACCATACTTTCGCATGACAGAATCCATATAGGCAGGATTTAATAAATCGGATAAGACTTTACTTTTGGCCTTTGCATAATCCGCAAGCAATTCTTTTCCCTTTATAATATTTTCTTCTTTTAACTCCTGCTTAAACCATTGGTTAATTTTATTCTTTGCCTGGGTGCTTTTTACTATTTTCAGCCAATCCCTGCTGGGACCTCTGGAATTCATGGAGGTAATAATCTCTATCCTATCTCCGTTTTTAATCACATATTCAATAGGAACTAATTTTCCATTCACTCTGGCACCCACCATCTTATTTCCCACAGCACTGTGTACACTGTAGGCAAAGTCTATGGTATTTGAACCGTTCGGCAAAGTTTTTACATCCCCTGCCGGACTAAAACAATATACATTTTCCGCAAAGAGGTCTAAGTCGCTCTTTAAGAGACTTAAAAACTCTTTATTGTCCGACATGTCCCTCTGCCATTCCAAAATTTGTCGAAGCCAGCTTAGCTTTTCTTCCTCTTTTTGCGGTACTGCTGATTTTCCGTCGGACGCTTCCTTATATTTCCAATGAGCTGCAATTCCGTACTCTGCGGTTTTATGCATATCAAAGGTACGTATCTGTATCTCAAAGGGCTGCCCTGTGTGACCGATTAGGGTAGTGTGAAGCGACTGATACATATTTGGTTTTGGCATGGCGATATAGTCTTTAAATCTTCCCGGTATGGGTTTATAAAGCTCATGTATCACACCTAATGCAGCATAGCAATCCTTGACTGTATCCACAATGATTCGCACTGCAAACAAATCGTAAATCTGTTCCAGTGTCTTATCTTGGTTAACCATCTTTTTGTAGATACTAAAAAAGTGCTTTACACGTCCATCCACCTGTGCCTTAATCCCTGAGACTTGAATCTTCTCACGTACCTCGACTACAATTTTATTAACAAAATCCTGTCTATCTTTCTTTCTGTAAGCAATTTTTTCTCTAAGTTCCTGATAAATTTCCGGCTTTAGATACTTTAATGCCAAATCATCAAGTTCTATCTTTACTTTGGAAATACCAAGCCTTTGAGCAATCGGTGCATAAATATCCATAGTTTCTCTGGCTTTTTCCACCTGCTTTTTCTCCGGCATATACTGCAATGTCCGCATATTGTGCAGACGGTCTGCCAGCTTAATCAAAATTACGCGGATATCTTTTGCCATAGCAAGAAACATTTTCCTTAGGTTTTCTGCTTGTACTTCTAACTTATCCGACGAATAGGAAAGTTGTCCTAATTTGGTAACTCCGTCTACCAAAAGGGCAACTTCCTCTCCAAACTCCTTTGCTACCTCTTCTGTGGTCATCACTGTATCTTCCACCACATCATGAAGCAAACCTGCAACGATTGTTTCCTTATCAAGCTCTAAGTCTGCCAATATAATACCGACACATAGGGGATGAATAATATAGGGCTCTCCTGATTTTCTAAGCTGTCCCTCATGGGCATTATAAGCTAGGGAATAGGCTTTCTCAACCAAAGAAACATCCGCAGAAGGATGGTATTTTTTTATACTGGCAATTAATTCCCGGTGTAAAACATCCGGACTGGTAAAATCCTCCATATGTTTTACACTGGCATCCACCTTGGAAATCACTTCCTGTTTATTCATCGTTTCTTTTCTATCTTCCTGCATCTTATTTTCCATCCCTATCACATTCCATTTTTCGCTTATTTTTGGCTAGTATATCACTTTTTTATTGCTTATTCAACCGATAATGGCTGATGACATACTGCAGGCTAGTCCTGCTTTGGTAGTCATTAATCTCAGGATAATAAACAATATCTATAAGATTTCCTTCTTTTGTTCTTTCATAAAAAGCCTCTGCATCTTTAAAGCATACCGCCTCTCCTATATATCCATTGGCATTTTGAATTTTCATCTTTACCACATTTTTATTTTTACCGAGAAGTCTTGCATGCACTACCCTCACTGCCCGCTCCGCAAAAAGGGGTTTGGTATTTTCTCTACCAAAAGGCTCCAATAAAGTAAACGATTGAATTAACTCTTCCGTGACATAATCCAAAGGAAGCGGCATGTCTACACTTACCTTCTCTACAAAATCTTCCTCGCTAAGTTTTGTATGCTCATTTAAAAAATTGCGGAATTTTTCCAGATTTTCCTTTGGCATAGAAAGTCCTGCTGCCATAGGATGACCCCCAAATTTTAACAAATAGTCTTTTGCCTTACTGATTTCCTCATACATAGAATAACTTTCAATAGATCGCCCTGACCCTTTTAAATTTCCTTCTTCATCATCTGTAATCACAAAACTGGGTTTTTGGTAAGCTTCTTTAAGCCTCCCCGCTATAATTCCCGCTAAACTCTCATGACACTTAGCAAGATAAACCACCAAGACCTTATCTTTTTTTAGATTCGTAGTCTCTACTAACTCTAAAGCTTCTTTAGTATATTTTAGTGTCATCTCTTTGCGGCTTTCATTTAAGGCTTTTAGATCTCCTGCCAGAGATGCAGCTTCCTCCTGTCTATCGGCACACAAAAGTTTTAAGCTTCTAAGAGCCGTATCCAATCGTCCGCTGGCATTCATACATGGTCCCAGAATAAATCCTATATGATAAGGAGACAGTTTTGCTCCCTCTAATTGATTTACCTTTATAAGTTCCTTAAGACCCAGATTCTTGGACTTTTCCATTGCCTTTAGTCCCTCTTTTACCAGAATACGATTTTCTCCCACCAAGGGCATCACATCACCAATGGTAGCAAAAGCCACAATTTCAAGCAAATCCTGCATTTTTTCTTGACACCCCATCTGCTGACAAAATGCCACCATAAATTTAAAGGCAACCCCTGCCCCGCAAAGTTCTTTAAAAGGGTATTTATCCTCCTCCTGCTTAGGATTAATAATCACATCTGCCTCCGGTAAAAAATATTGTTTCTTTCCTTCTACTTCCTCAAAGGGAACCTCGTGATGATCTGTCAAAATAACCGTCATTCCCATACCCTTTGCAAAGGCAATCTGCTCTCTTGCCGCAATGCCGTTATCACAGGTAATGATAGTATCAATTCCGTCTTCTTTGGCAGCCTTTACCAAATCAATATTGATGCCATAACCATCCTTCATACGATGAGGAATCATAACGTCTACCTCGGCACCCAAATCTCTTAATGTAGAAAATAAAATAAACGAAGACATAACTCCATCAATATCATAATCCCCGATAATGCGTATGGATTTTCTTACCTTTATCTTTTCTTCCAGTAATAAGACTGCCTCTTTTACCCCTTTCATAAGCCAGGGTGAATGTAAATCTTTCAATCCACCATGCAGATAAGTCTCTATCTCCTCCATACTAATCTGATTTCTGTTTCTGATTAATCTGGCAAGGACCTGATCTATATGAAATTTTTTCCCTATTTCCTGAAAATCTGCCCTTTTAGCAGCCACTACCCATCTTTCCATCTTATCTTTCCCAAAAGCTACAGCACCTCTTTACCGTAAAGCTCTTTTCCTCCTTTGATAGTAATAAAAACAGCCTATAGAACGCTACAGACTGTTTTTATTATTTTATAATTTATGCATTTTTCTTTTTAAATTTCATTTTCATCACGTACCAAAGAGCACCTGTAATGCATACAGAAGAATAAGCTCCACAAATGATACCTGCCATAATCGGAAGTGCAAACTCACGAATTGATGCCACTCCTAATATGTAAAGAACCACAATCATTACAAAAGTAGTAAGTGATGTATAGATACTTCTTGTCAATGTCTGGCTAACACTGTCATTAATAATGCCCTCTATATCTGCATTTTTCTTAATACCTGCCATATTCTCTCTGATACGGTCAAAAATTACAATCGTCGCATTAATAGAATATCCAACGATAGTCAGCATACAAGCGATAAAAGTATTTCCTACGGAAATTCTTGCCACTGCATAAAAAGCCAAAACAACTAAAACGTCATGTACCAAAGCCAAAACAGCACTGGATGCAAATCTAATATCTTTAAATCTAAACCAGATATAGAGCAACATACAAATAGTAGCTACTGTAATTGCCAAAATTGCATCGCTTCTCATCTCACTACTGATTGTAGAGGAGATACTCTCTGCTGTGATTTTGCTCTCATCCACACCGAACTTCTCCACTAATTTCTGATTTAGACTTTCTCTCTCGGCAAGTGATAATTCTCTTGTCTTAATAATAATATCCTTACTTCCAACAACCTTTTGTGTCTGGATGTTTGCATCCTTGGTCACTTCTTGTACAAGCGGTTTTACTTCTTTATCAATTTCAGCAATGGTCAAATCTTCTTTAAACTCTGCTGTTGTCGATGTACCGCCTTTAAATTCCAAAGAATAGTTTAAGGCATTTCCTGTGGTATTGTGGAATACTCCCATAGCTATAGGTCCCACCAAAATAAAGACTAAAGAAATAACAAAGAAAATTTTTCTGTTTTTCAAGAAATTGTAGGTTTTTGTCTTCATTTTCTTTGCATATAAAGATTCTTTACGAATACCTACTGCATAAAGTGCCTCTATGATTTTTCTGGAAACAAAAAGGGCTGTAAACATAGATAAAACAATACCCAATGCCAATGTCATAGCAAATCCGCGAACACTTCCGCTTCCCAACCAACCGAGCACTGCTGCTGCAATTAAGGTAGTAATATTGCCATCTAAAATTGCAGAAAGTGCCTTATGAAAACCGGATTCAATAGCCAGTTTTGTGGACTTTCCGGAATTGATTTCTTCCTTTATACGTGCATAGATAATAACATTTGCATCCACTGCCATACCAATAGAAAGAACAATACCGGCAATACCCGGCAAGGTAAGAGTAAGGTCAAAGGCATTTAACATAACAAGCTCTAAACCTACATAAATAAGTAAAGCAAGACCTGCAACTACTCCCGGAAGCAAATACCAGAAAATCATCAAGATAATCACAATGGCAAGTCCGATAGCTCCCGCTATTAAACTGGTCCGAATAGCTTCCTCTCCCAACTGTGCTCCAACTACATTAGAACGAAGCTCTTCCAGTTCTACCTTAAGGCCACCGATACGGATTGTTGATGCCAAGTTTTCTGCTTCCGCAAAATCTTTCATTCCTGTAATCTGTGCATTTCCATCGGTGATAGCAGCATTTACTCTCGGTACACTGACAAAAGCGCCATCATAATAAATACCGATACTTTGGCCTGCTGCATAAGCTTTTTCAGTTGCTTCTGCAAACTTCTTTGTGCCCTCTTTTGTAAGACTTAAAGATACCGCACTCTCTTTATTTTTTAAATCATTTTCAATCTGCACCGCCTTTGCCGATGCTACATCCACACCGGTAAGAACAATAGAACCCTTTGACTGTAACTCTTCAATCGAATATAAAAGTTGATAATCAGCTTCAAGACCGCTTGCTGACTGATAATTATTGTTTCCCTCAGCATCTGTCTGCGCTATGAAGTAGAGAGAACCCGGTTTTCCAAGCTCTGCCAAAATTGTATTGGCATCAGACACACCCGGGATTTCAATATTAATCCTATCGGTTCCTTCTTGATAAACCTGAGCTTCTTCACTATACTGCTGTACTCTTTTTTGTAACTTATAAATAGTATCCGCCATATCCGATGCGGAAGGATTTTTGTCCTTTGCCTGGTAGGTAATGCTGACTCCTCCTGACAAGTCCAATCCCGTTTTAATGTTTTGTGTTGCTCCTGTTTTAGACTTACCAAATCCAAAAATACAGGTAAATGCCAGCAGACCCAAAAGCACTGCTGTGAGAATTAAAACAATACTACCTCTTGATTTCTTCATCTCTTTATCCTCTCCATCCGTTATTCAGCCAAAGCCGCTTTTATCATAATAGAACATTCTACACGTTTTCTTTGCAAGGCACATCCCACTTCATAAACGTCATTAATAGTTCCATGAAAATTATAAGAGTTTGCCGCACATCCTCCGCTGCAATAAAATCTGGCAAAACAATCTTTACATGCCTCTTTTGCATACACATTGCAACATTTAAAAGAATCTACAAGTTCAGGTGTCTTAATACCCTCATCTACATTCCCCATAATAAAACCGTCTGTTCCTACAAACTGATGACAAGGATAAAAATCTCCCCATGGTGTCACTGCCAGGTATTCTGTGCCCGAACCGCATCCGGACAACCTCTTGTAAACACAAGGACCTCCGGTCAAATCAATCATAAAATGGAAGAAATTAAAACCTCTTCCCTCTTTTTCTCTCTTTATAATTTCTTTTGCTAAAATATCATACTGCTCACAAATTACAGGTACATCTTCTGGACGAATCGCATAGTCTTCTTCCAAAGGAGCCACTACCGGTTCTACTGAAATCTGCTTAAATCCTAAATCTGCCAAATGCAATACGTCTTTAGCAAAATCCAAATTATGTCTGGTAAATGTTCCTCTAACATAATATTTATCCTGATTTCTGCTATCTGCA
>DATCYL010000224.1:0-18149 GCA_036570305.1 Lachnospiraceae bacterium | reverse complement strand
TAACTGTAACTTTCCATCTTTGCTCGGGAAGCATTTAAAGTTACCACAATCTCATTTCCTACATTTCTTGCTGCCGCCTCTTTAGGAATCCACAGGCGGAAATTTTTATCCTCTTTTTCTACATTACTTGGTATTTTAATTACATCCGCATCACTAATCGTCCAGGTGGCATTTTGAAAGTCACCCTCTATCTGATACTCCTTACTTAAAAAACCGTCTACCCCCTCGTGGACATAAACTTCCCAATCCTGCACTTCCATTTTTTCAGGACTAACCAAAAGAGGCAGGGTATAATCCTCACTATTCCCCTTATTTAGAGCATCATTTACCAAAAGGGCAATTTTTTCATACACTTTAGGGTTTCTATCTGCTACTGCTGTAAAATCTGATAGCTGATAGGGCTCCTTGGGATTTACAATGTGGATTGCCATTTGGGTAATGTAATAATCATAAGCAGCATTTCCCATAGAATACAGCGGATTCATGTCTGTGGAAGAATCATCCCATCCATGCTTAAATCCATGGCTTAAAATATAATTGATGGCAGGAGAAACCGGCTCCTTATTTTTTAAGCTGACAGACACTCCATCGGGACTGTCCTTTGGAGCTTCTAAACAATATACCGCTAGTCCCGCCAATTGATTTTTATATTCATCTTCTCCTGAAACTATTCCTTTAGGCGTTGTCAAAAAAGGGGCAGATGTATCTCCCGGTAGGTTTAAATAAGTTAAGGGCTTTCCCCAGGCTTTTACTTCTATTGAATTTTTTACCTCTCCGTGCGGCACTCCTGCTATAGTCGCTAAAACCTGACTAAATAGGCATAAAGCACCCACAAATATTTCAACTAATCTTCTTTTTATTCTTCTTTTCACTCAAATTCCTTTCTTCTCTTCACTTTTTTGCACCAAAAAGAAAGCTAGACCCGCATAGGCAAATCCCCCCTTTATCACTATTTGTAAGATTGGAATTTTTAAAGCAGAAACGCTTATAGAATGCTCAGAATTGAGCAATTTCAGTTTATCATGACAAGAAAAAAAGAACAATGAAATAAGTATAAAATTTTAGAAAAGGTTTCCTATAAAGTCAAAAGACAGAACACCAAAGTGCTCTGCCTCTTTTTTACGTTTAATCTAATATACAATTACCGGATCTCCGATAGCTAAAGTTGAAAATACTGTTTTCATAGCTGTAGGAGGTGTATTAATACATCCGTGAGACCCACCACCCTGGTAAATACCACCACCAAATTCTGAACGCCAAGGAGCATCATGGATACCCTCATTTCCGTTAAAAGGTAACCAGTAGGTTACAGGTTGACTGTAGCCTTCTCCATCCAAAACATCCGGCGATTTTTTTCCGTCAATGGCAAACAGTCCTGTATGGGTAATTCTTGACGGAATAGGAAGTCCTGATACAATCGGCGTTTCCACAACCAGATTTCCATCCTTAAAAACCCACATCATTTGTTCTGCAAGGCTAATTTCAGCATAAGTACCACCGATATCGTTTACGTTACGGCTTTTTGCCGAGTAACGATAAACCGGCTCAAAGGTCTGCTCTCCTCCGTTTTCCATCAGAGCCATCAGCTCATCCGTAGTTGCCGATTTATTCATAGCCCAACCATAGTCGCCGCCACCCGGTATGGTCATCTTACTTCCATCATGCTTTGTAAATTCATGAGCCAATCCAAAGGTATCATACTTTTTACCTAAGCTGTTTACATAGGCTAAAACCTGCTCTCTATTGATAGCAATGCCGCCTTCAGCCGTCTCCTCCAACATACCTCCGATAATTCCTCTATCGAGTACTTCCTGTCTGCCTTCGCCAAAAGGTATGGTGATGACATTACTTAAATAGCGATTCCAGCTTTCCACTTTTGCATTCATAGCCTCATCGGTAGAGAGCACTTTGGGTGCCAAGTAAGACTCCTCCGGTATAGTAATCTTATTTTGACCCTTATCAATAGAGGTCTTTACCAAATCGATCAAAGTATCCTCCAAAATTGTATCTCCCATAACTTCCGCCGCTACAACATAGCCATTTTCCGTCTCCTCAATGTAGGCATCTGCCGGAGCGGTTACCTGGTCTGCCTTTAGAAAAGATGACTCTTCTAAAAGTTTCTTTAATTTCTTTTCATCATATTGCGTATTGGCAGTCATAGTATAGTCTTTTCTGGCTGACATGGTAAAAATCCACTTCCAAGAGTCCTGCTGATCCATTAATTTTTGTATGGTATCATCTGCCACATAATTTAAGTCAATCTGATTCCCCGTAATCGTAAGAATTTTTTGATTTCTTCCCTCAATTGTCAATGAATATTCTTTTAGTTTGTCATTTACCAGCTTTTCGGCTTCTTCTACCGTCTTTTCCGATACATTCACACCATTTACCTTAGAGCCACTATAAAAATGAGACTTAAAATAATAAGCAGCCCCTGCATAGGCGCCTGCTACAATCAGAATAAACCCTATGAAAATGCCTATGGTTATTTTTAATGCTTTTGATTTTTTCTTCATATATCACCTATCATCCAATCCGTTTAACACAATAACTTTCTTTTCTAACTTTAAGAATTTCCCTTTTCTCCTAATTTCTTTATTATACCCCTCTTCCCCTACGAGGTAAATAGTTTAAAAAAGGAAACTGCAACAAACTTTATAACCGTTTGTCGCAGTTTTTCGTAAGTATGTATAAATTTTAAATTCCCTTTAAAGAAAATTTCAGACTTAGTTTCTCTTCCTTTTGGATGAGATATTCCGCATGAGGTCTGGCACCCCAACTGTCATCCCCACCTATACCCATCTTCTGTTTGGAGACAGTGACGGCTGTATGCTCCGGTCTTGGAAGTTCATAGGCATGCATAGCGTTTTCCAATTCGTGGGGTGTATAAAAGAGTGCATTGGCTTCTAAATCATCTCCGGAGAATAAAAGTCCTCTTCCTTTGCTGTCCGTAACCTCCATCCAGCGTACTCCGCACTTGTTTCCCGCTTCCTGAGGAACCAAATATTTTGACAAATTCTCCTCTACACTATTTTCAAATACTCCTAATTTTGCACCTCTTCTTCTATCCTGATAATTTTCCATAGGACCGTAGCCGTACCATTTTACCTTGTTATAATCCGCATCCATCAAGAATAAAAGTCCAAATTCCGGCATATCTTTTAAGTCATCCACCCAGTCATAAGAAAGGGTAACTTCTATCCTTCCATCCACGAAAACTTCATAAGATAAATCACAATAGCTTTCCGGACTGGTTGGCATATACAAGTGATAAGTGATACAAACGGAATTTTCTTTTTCTACTAATTCAGGCACAAAAACTCTTCCATCCGGATGTCTGTGTGTAAGATACATACTGGCTAATTTCCACTGACCGTATCTTTGCGGCATCAAACAACCCATATCATTATCGGTTGGTGCTCGCCAAAAATTCGGCTTTGGAATTCCCGCCAAAAGTTCTACCCCTGCATACTGATAGGACACCAATCCACCATTTAAGAAAGAAAAAATAGCATGAAAATCTTCTCCTCTTACACCAATATTGTGGGTGCTGTGAATGACTTCCAATTTGCCTTCCGGATTTTCTTTTTCCTGATATTTTCCAAATACCATCTGTCCAAAAGCAATTTCATGCCCTCTTTTTGCCCACAAACAATCTTCTTTCAACTGTATAGACACAGTCACTACATACTCTTGCCCATCTTTTGGAATATCCAGTGGAATGATATAACTTTCCTTAGAAAGCGGAGCTACCTGTGTATCTACCGTCAACTCTTCTAGGCATTTCCCTTCCTTTTCTAAAGATACTTTGCATAAGTAGTCTGAACTATCCACAAAGAGATTTTTATTTTCCAGTAGGAAAGTTTCTCCCTCAAAGGAAATAGAAAAATTCTGATAATTATACTTTACTTCCTGCATCTTAGGAGAAATTTCTCTATCACCGCCATAAACAATTCCATTTCCACTGAAATTATAATCTGTAGGACGCTCCTTAAAATCTCCTCCGTAAGCAAGGAAAGTTTCTCCATAACGGTTTTTCTTATAAATCGACTGGTCAATGTAATCCCAGATAAAACCACCCTGATAACTTTCGCAGGTATCCGTCAAATCTGTGTATTTATGCATTCCTCCGCAAGAGTTTCCCATAGCATGGGTATATTCACAGCAAATAAAAGGCTTACTGCTGTCTTTCTCCAAAAAAGCCTTAATACTTTCTACGGACGGATACATCTGACTTTCCATATCACTGGTAGCATTAAAGCGTCTATCATGTACAGTTCCTTCATAATGTACTAAGCGGGTATCATCATTTTTTCTATAAAACTCAGACATTTCATAGAGAACACTTCCACCGTACGACTCATTTCCCAAAGACCAAATCAAGATAGATGGGTGGTTTTTATCCCTCTGATACATGGAATTTGCTCTATCTAAAAGAAGTCCTTTCCAGCTTTCGTGGTCACAGGGAAGGATTTTATTTAAGTCCGGAACCTCTTTAAACTCCTCACTGGTCCATGATCCATGAGACTCCAAATTATTTTCTGCTATCATATACAAACCATACTCATCACATAATTCATATAGATAAGAGGTGTTTGGATAGTGTGAGGTTCTAATGGCATTGATATTGTTCTTTTTCATAGTAAGAATATCTTTTAAAGTTTCTTCCTTACTGATAGCACGCCCTGTCAGCGAGCTAAACTCATGACGGTTAACTCCCTTAAAAACAATTCGCTTACCATTAATCTTCATGAGATTTCCATCCATAATAAATTCACGGAAACCTGTTTTTTCTACAATTACTTCACAAAGGTGATTTTCCTTATCATATAACTCAATCTCTACGCGATAAAGATAAGGGCATTCCGCACTCCAAAGTTTAGGATTTTCCACCACAAGTTCTTGCTTGGTCACACCATCCACATCATATGTTTTTTCTGCTACAATTTTTTCTTTATCTTTTATTACAATATGTAAATGCCCCTGCTCTATAACTTTTGTCTCTATTTTAACTCTTGCCTTGGTATAGGCATCTTCTAAATAGGATCTTATGGAAAAATCTTCCACATGAACCTTAGGTATCGTATATAAAAATACGTCTCTATAAAGGCCGCTAAATCGAAAGAAATCCTGGTCCTCACACCAGCTTCCACTGGTAAATTTAAAAACGCAAACTGCCAGCTTATTTTCTCCCTCTTTTAAATATTTTGTCAATTCAAATACAGAAGGGGTAAAGCTATCTTCGCTGTAACCGATATAGTTTCCGTTTAGCCAAACTGCCAGCCCGCTTTCTGCACCGTCAAAAGAAATAAAGACTCTCTTACCCTCAAAATTTTTCGGCAAGGTAAAGTATTTTACATAAGAAGCCACCGGATTAAAATCATTAGGAATTTCTCCCGGACTAATCTCCTCAATTCCTTCCCATGGGTATTGATAATTTGCATATTGCGGCTTATCATAGCCTTCCATTTGAATATGTGCAGGCACACGAATCATATCCCAGTTTTTACAACTATAATTTTCACTTACAAAATCTTTAATCACCCCTGCCCAGTTTTTTGCATAATGAAATTTCCATACCCCGTTTAGGCTATGACGAAAAGATTCCTTATTATTTTTTACATCTTCCCAACTTGCATAATACTTATGGTCAGAATGTGCATCCACTCTATTTTTAGCAAAAAATTTAGGATTTTTTACCTGTTCATAGTTAAATCCATACATAGTTTTTCCTGCCTTTCTCTTCTAGTCTTTCTGAAAATATAAAATAAATTCTATCCTTTTAGTTAAATCTATCATATCCTATTTTTCACTCTCATCACAATAGAAAAATGATACCAAACTAAGGCGAAAAAGTGCAAAAAATAGACATAGAACAAATTTCCCTACTATCAGGAATTTATTCTATGCCTATTATTTTTATCTTATTGTGCTAAATATTTATCCAAGCTTACCAATTTTACACTCAAAACAAAAATCTGTGCAGCTACAGACAATTCTTCCGGAGTAGGGAAGGACGGTGCAATACGGATATTGCTGTCTTTTGGATCCTTTCCATAAGGATAAGTTGCTCCGGCACCGGTCATAACCAGCCCCGCCTCTTTTGCTTTGGCTACAATTGCCTTGGCACACCCCTCCAGGGCATCAAAAGAAATGAAATATCCTCCTTTTGGTTTTATCCAACTTCCAATCTCAAGCCCTCCCAATTCCTTTTCAAGGACTTCCAAAACTGCTTCAAATTTGGGTCTCAAAATATCTGCATGTTTTTTCATATGTTCCTGCATACCGTGAATATCCTTAAAGAATCTCACATGGCGTAACTGATTTAACTTATCATGTCCAATCGTCTGGAAAGTCATATACTTTTTAAAATCTTCCAGATTTTTCTTTGAAGTTGCCACAGCTGCAATACCGGAACCCGGGAAACTTACCTTAGAAGTAGAGATAAACTTATAAACTAAATCCTCATTTCCCGCTTTTTTGCATTCATGCAAGATTTCCACCAAGAAATCCTGATCATCCTCATACAAATGATGTATAGAGTATGCATTATCCCAGAAAATACGAAAATCTTTTGCTGCAGGTTTTAAGTTAGCAAAGCGTCTTACCGTTTCGTCCGAATAGGTAATTCCCTGAGGATTGGAATACTTAGGAACACACCAAATTCCTTTAATAGAGTCATCCTCTGCCAGTAGTTTTTCAACTAAGTCCATATCCGGTCCCTGATTGGTCATTGGAATATTTATCATTTCAATACCAAAAAACTCCGTAATCCCAAAGTGTCTGTCATATCCTGGTACAGGACATAAGAATTTTACTTTATCTAATTTTGCCCAGGGAGTATTTCCACAAACGCCATGTGTCATACAGCGAGCTACCGTATCAAACATAACATTTAAACTGGAATTTCCGTAGACAATCACTTCGTCTTCCTCTACTTCCGACATATCTGCAAGAAGTTTCTTTGCCTCTGATATACCATCGAGCACACCATAATTGCGGCAATCTACGCCATCAATCCCCACCATATCACTGTCTGAGTTTAAAACATCCATCATACCGTTTGACAAATCAAGCTGTGCTTTTGCAGGCTTTCCCCTGGACATATCCAATTTTAAATTTTGTGCCTTTATATCTGAAAATTCTTTTTCTAATCTTTCTTTTTCTTTTAACAATTCTTCTTTACTTAATTGACTATAGGATTTCATCTGTATCCTCCCTATTCTCATCTTCATTTTTCATTCTTTTATCTTCTCCATTCTATTATGCATTTTGACAGATTGTCAAGCCAATCTTGCATTTTGTGTAAATACAAAATAGATTTTTCCCAATTTTTGCAATTTTATTTTCTATTCCATTCATTTTTTGCTTTTTAGTTTTTTCTCTCTTATTTTTATGCTATGATAACAGATAGCTTATACAAATATTTGTTTACGAGGAGATTATATATGTGGATTGCAGATCAATGGAAAGATTATGAAATTATAGATACCTCTTGTGGAGAAAAGTTAGAACGCTGGGGAAATTATACCTTAGTTCGTCCGGATCCACAAGTAATTTGGGATACTCCCAAAACAGAAAAGGGCTGGAAAAAGAAAAACGGACATTATCATCGAAGCAAAAAAGGCGGTGGAGAATGGGAGTTTTTTGACCTGCCCCAGCAGTGGTCTATTTCCTATAAAACACTCACCTTCCACCTAAAGCCTTTTAGCTTTAAACATACCGGTCTATTTCCCGAGCAGGCAACCAACTGGGACTGGTTTTTTGAGAAAATAAAAAAAGCCAACCGCCCTATCAAAGTACTAAATCTTTTCGCCTATACGGGCGGTGCTACTTTGGCAGCCGCAGCGGCAGGTGCCCGTGTTACCCATGTGGATGCCTCTAAAGGAATGGTTGGATGGGCAAAAGAAAATGCCCTTGCCTCAGGGCTAAAAGATGCACCCATCCGCTGGATTGTGGATGATTGCGTTAAGTTTGTGGAAAGAGAAATCCGCCGCGGAAATCACTACGACGCTATTATTATGGATCCCCCTTCTTATGGACGCGGACCCAAAGGAGAGATTTGGAAAATTGAGGATGCCATACATCCTCTCATTAAACTTTGCACAAAACTTTTATCCGAAAAACCGCTTTTCTTTTTGGTCAACTCTTACACTACAGGGCTTGCACCCGCAGTTCTTACTTATATGTTGGCGACAGAATTAAAGCATTTTAACGGAAAAGTAGATGCACAGGAAGTAGGTCTTCCTGTAACATCTACCAATCTTGTTTTACCTTGTGGAGCATCCGGTCGTTGGGAATATCTCTCTTAAGAGTTATTCCTGCACCGCCTTAAATGCTTCTTCCAAATCTTCAATAATATCAGCAACATTTTCAGTTCCAATAGAGAGGCGAATGGTATTTCCCTTGATTCCCTGCTCTAGCTTTTCCTGCTCATTTAACTCTGCATGTGTAGTAGATGCCGGATGGATTACCAGCGATTTTACATCTGCTACATTTGCAAGCAGGGAGAAAAGTTCCAGATTATCAATAAAATCTTTCGCCTTTCTATCATCTCCTTTTATCTCAAAGGTAAAGATAGAACCTCCTCCATTTGGAAAATACTTCTTATATAAATCTTTTTGATTTTCATCTATAGTTACAGAAGGGTGGTTTACTTTTTCTACCTGCGGATGCTTGTTCAAAAATTCCACTACTTTCAGCGCATTTTCCACATGTCTTTCCACACGAAGTGAAAGAGTTTCCAATCCCTGTAAAAATACAAAGGCATGTACCGGAGAAAGGGTTGCACCCGTATCACGAAGCAAAATCGCACGAATCCTTGTTACAAATGCTGCTGCCCCAACATCCTTTGCAAAGCTTACACCATGATAGCTTGCATTTGGCTCTACTAAAGACGGGAATTTCCCACTTGCAATCCAATCAAATTTTCCTCCGTCAACAATCACGCCACCAATAGAAGTACCATGCCCTCCTATAAACTTTGTTGCAGAATGTACCACAATATCTGCACCATACTCCAGCGGGCGTACTAAATAAGGAGTTGCAAAAGTATTATCCACAACCAAAGGTATTTTATGTGCATGAGCAATCTGTGCAATTTTTTCAATATCCACCACCTCGGAATTTGGGTTCCCCAGGGTCTCTATATGAATCGCTTTTGTGTTTTCCTGAATTGCATTTTCTATTTCTTCATAATCAAAAGGATCTACAAAAGTAGAACTAATTCCATAATCAGAAAGCGTATGTGCCAATAAATTATAAGTACCTCCATAAATATTTTTTGCCGCTACAATGTGGTCTCCTGCATGTGCCAAATTCTGAAAAGTATAAGTAATCGCTGCTGCTCCGGAAGCCACTGCCAAGGCTGCCACTCCACCTTCTAATTTTGCAATTCTTGCTTCAAAAACATCCTGAGTAGGATTGGTTAATCTTCCGTATATGTTTCCCGCATCCTGAAGAGCAAATCTTGCCGCTGCATGGTCTGCATTGTCAAACACAAATGAAGTTGACTGATAAATAGGAACTGCACGAGCTCCCGTTACCCCATCCGGACTTTCTTGTCCTACATGCAATTGAAGTGTCTCAAATTTTAAATTTCTCTCTGCATAACTTTTTTTACTCATCCTCTTATCCCCCATTTTCTATTTTTCTTTTCTATATTATTTGAATAATATTTTTATCCGTATTTCCTACTGATTTACAAGGCAATACTAACATCCCCTCTATTTTTTGTCTAATACTAAAAAGAAAGGGACTGGATATAGTTTTTTTCTATATCAGTCCCCTCTTCTTAAAATAAAGCCAGCTCTCTATAAAGCACTTTCCGTATATTTCATCAGCTCTTCTATATACTTTTCTCCCAGAGAGCTTAAAGTCATTCCCGCCTTCATAATATAGCCTATAGTCATGGTCTCCTCACTCTCTAAGGGAATTGCACAATATTCTTCCCCATTTAATTCTTCGCAGATAATACCGGAACATAATGTATATCCGTTTAATCCCACCATAAGATTTAAAAGCGTCGCCCTATCACTGGCTTTGATTAGTCGATGATAATTATAGGTACTTAAAACTTCCTCCGAAAAGAAAAAGGAATTGTTGCCCCCCTGTTCAAAAGACAGACAAGGAAACTCCGCCAAATCCTCCATGGTAACTTTTTCTTTTTTTGCCAAAGGATTATTTTTCCACATATAGGCATAGATTTTACAAGTTAAAATCTCATGAAACTCCATGCCGCCATCTTTTAAAATTTTATCTAAAATTTTACTATTAAAATTATTGCGATATAAAACGCCGATTTCGCTTTTAAAGTTTTTTACATTCTCTATAACTTCACTGGTCTTTGTCTCATAAACTGCAAATTCATAAGCATCCATACCATACTGCTTGACCATCTCCACAAATGCATGCACCGCAAAGGTATAATGCTGCATGGATACACTGAATTTTTTCTTTTCATTTTTCTTCTCTATATATTTGCTTTCCACCAATTGAAACTGGTCTACAACCTGTCTGGCATAACCTAAAAACTCCTCTCCCTTTTGAGTCAAAACAACTCCTCGATTTGTTCTTAAAAAGAGTTCTATACCAATTTCATTTTCCAATTCTTTTATAGCACTGGAAAGGCTGGGTTGGGATATATATAAATCCTTGGCGGCCTTGTTCATAGACTGCATATCCGCAACCATAATTACATATTTTAGCTGTGTTAATGTCACTTATCTTCTCCCTATAATTTCCCTTGCATTTTATACAAAACAAGAGCAAAAATCTCACGAATGCTATAACGAAGTTTTGAGGACATATCTGATTTTGTTGCCATTCCCCACACCTGATATTTCCCCAACTTTTTAGCAACCAATATACTTCTAAGAATATGAAAATCATTAGTCACAATCCCTACCTTGTAATCCCCCGGGCTTGTTTCCATCAAGTCATAGCTATACGAGATATTTTCCCATGTACTTGTTGCCCGCTCCTCCATCCATATTCTATCTTTCGATATACCTGCATTCATCAGATAATTGGCCATGCAAGAGGCTTCGGTGATATTCTCATCCGGTCCTTGCCCGCCTGAAACAATCACGTTTGTTTCCGGTGAACTGCTTAAGTAAAAAACAGCTGCATCTAATCTATACTTTAATGCCGGGCAGGGACTATATCCATAAACTTCCGCCCCTAATATAATTAAAAAATCCAAACATTCTCTACCCTCTACTTTTTTAGAGGGTTTCCACTTCCACAATTCTCCCCTGTTGTTTTCTTTTTCTTTCACAATATACTGATCCCCTTTTATTTATACGATTCCCCTCTTAACTTTCTTTCTCTTTTAATAAAGTTTGATATAATTCCGTCACTGTTTTTTGATAGACAGGATGCTTTTTATAAGGCGCCAATTCAAGCAAGGGCAGGAGCACAAATCCCCTTAAATGTGCTTCTGCATGCGGAATTTTCAGTTCCTTTTCATCCACAATTTCCTCATCATAAAAAATAATATCCATGTCTAAAGTTCTTGGTCCCCAATGAATATCTCTGACCCTATCTGCCGCAGCTTCTATCTTATTAAGCAAATGTAACAATTCTTTAGGTTGCAACAAAGTTTTCACTTCCAAACAAGCATTTAAAAACCGCTCCTGATTCAGGTAACCATAAGGCTCTGTTTCTATAAAAGAAGAAACAGCCGACACTTTACATCTCTTATCTTTTTTCAGTTCTGCTATTCCGTAATCCAGATAAGCTTTTTTATCTCCCATATTAGAGCCAATAGAAAGGTAAGCCCTATGCCATTTTCTATGAATTTCTACACCTACCGTTTTTAAAGGCAGATGTATGGGCGCCCAAGGTTTGTCTACTCTTATGGTAACTTCCCTAAGATTTTTCACATTGAGCAATAAATATTCTGCCAGTTTTTCTGCCAAAGTCTCTATCAGGGCAAATGTTTCCTTCATTACAAACTCCGTAATCATTTGGCTGACTTCCCCATAGTGAATAGACTTTGATAAATCCCCACTTATCCCTGCATCCCTCGTATCTGTATGTAAAATGGCAGAAATTACAAACTTTTGTCCCAATACATTTTCTTCCGGAAAAACTCCATGGTTGGCGAATATTTCCAATCTATCAATATAAATTTTATCCATATTAGCTTCTTAATATTGCCTCCGTCATTTTAATAATGCGCACATTTTCTTTTACATCATGTACTCTTACAAAACTGCAACCTTTCATCACACCCAAAACTGTCGTAGCTAGTGTCCCCTCCACCCTCTCATTTGCAGGCAAATCAAGGGTAAGACCCACTACAGACTTTCTGGAAGTTCCAAGCAAAACAGGATATCCCAACTCTTTTAAAATTTCAAGTCGATGTATAATCTGCAAATTTTCCTGATAAGACTTTGCAAATCCCACACCGGGGTCGACCATAATTTTATCATCTTTTACGCCCGCATTCTTTGCAATTTTTATACATTTTTTTAAATCATTTTTTACATCTTCTAAATAATTTTGATAGACTGCTTCTGTGCGGTTATGCATAAGACAAGCTGCTACATTGTTTTCTGCTACCAGTTTTGCCATCTTATCATCTGCTAAAAATCCCCAGATATCATTTACTAAGTCCGCACCTTCCAAAATAGCAGCCTTAGCAACCTCTGATTTATAAGTATCAATGGAAATCGGAATATCAAAGTTTGCTTTTATCTTTTCAATTACTCTTGCAACGCGTTCAATTTCTTCCTCATCACTGATTTTTGTATAACCCGGTCTGGTAGATTCCCCTCCCACATCAATAATATCCGCACCTTCCAAAATCATCTGTTCGGTATGATTTAAAGCTGCATCGATATTGGTAAACTTCCCCCCGTCCGAAAATGAATCCGGAGTGACATTTAAAATCCCCATAACGTAGGTGTGATTTTTTTCATCAAATACTCTATTTCCAATCTGCATTTTTATCCCTGCCTTATCCAAGTAGTATTTTATTCTTTTTTTCCTCCGACCATTTGCAACTAGATCTGGCCGGGCAAACCATACAATTTCTTGATTTTTTATCTGCCCATTTCAAGATTGTCGATAAATCATTTGCAACTTTCGACTCACCCAAATTAAATCCTCGATGTCCCTGTATAGCTCTTACTATTTCATCGATTTCCTCTATCGAAAAAGCGCAGTCTAAAAGGATTTCCCTCGCCAGGTTCGCACTTGCTATATCATGAGGAATTTTTTCTTCGTATTCTTTGCATCTTCCTATATCATGAAGCAATGCACCGGCGTATACTATCTCTTTTTCTATCTTTTTGTTTTCTTCCAAAATTTTTATGTATGCCAATCTTGCCACTGATAAAAAATGTTCCAAATCATGTCCGCAATAAATTCTGTCTTTTTCATAAAGCACAATCTTTTCATAAGCTTGTTTGTATAAAGGATGAGCAAAAATTTTATTTATCCTATCCATCTTATCCTCTTACCATCTGCAAAAAGTTTTGCTGCAAGGCATAATTTTTTGTAAAATCACCTCGAGTGATAATACTTACTGTTTTACTTCCCGGCTTTTCCACTCCTCGCATAGACATACAAAGATGTTCCGCCTCTATCATAACCATAACTCCTCTTGGTTTTAGGTATTCTTCTAAGGCATCGGCAATCTGAGCAGTCATATTCTCCTGAATCTGTGCCCGCCTTGCAAAAACCTCCACAGTTCTTGCCAGTTTACTAAGACCTGCCACTTTTTTATCCGGAATATATGCCACGTGTGCTTTTCCAAAAAATGGTAGTAAATGGTGTTCACAGGTAGAGTAAAAAGTAATATTCTTTTCTACTACCATATTATTATTTGTTGCCTGAAATTGCTTATCTAAGTGTTCCTTGGGATTTTCTTCCAATCCTCCATACAATTTATGGCACATGCGAGCCACTCTTTTAGGGGTATCTAACAAACCCTCTCTATTTATATCTTCCCCGATTCCTTCTAAAAACAAACGAACTGCCTGTTCAATTTTTTCTTCATTTATCATTTTATTCTCCTCTTTATCATCAAACCAAAACTCTAAATCGCAAGTTCTACAAGAAACACTACCAGGCAGGACGATAGTGCCACAACCATCATATTCTTTTTCTGATAAGCCAAAATAAGGGCACAAACAAATCCTGCAATTCCCGACCAAACTGTTTTAGTGGCATATAAAATTGCCGGAAAAGTCATAGCCGCCAATGTAGCATAAGGTACATAATATAAAAAATTTCTAATAAATTTATTATTTACCTCTTTTCTAAACAAAGTCAAAGGCAAGGCTCGAATCAAATAAGTCACAATCGCCATAACCCCAATATATACATAAATATTATGCCTCATCCTCGAACTCCTCTCTGGGAAACACCAAGGCTCCCACTCCTGCCATAAGCACTGTTACCAGAATAATCTGAAATCCGGCAGAAATATAATGAAAAACCGGAAGATAAAAGAAAAGTGTAGCTCCCAAAAACGACCCTAAAATCACCCACAATACACCCCTATCCTCTTTCCCCACCGGAATAATAATTGCCAAAAACATTCCATACAGTATAATACCCAAGGCACTGATAATCTGTTTTGGCAAAATATTTCCACTGACAATTCCTGCAAAGGTTCCAAAAGCCCACCCCGGTATAGAAGAAGACATTAAGCCATAACTATAATAAGGACTTAGCCTTTCTCCATGATAAATACTGGTTCCAAAAATCTCATCCGTCACTCCGCATGCCACAAAAAACCTATGAAAAAAAGGAAACCGCTTATCTATTTTTTGAGACAAGGCAAAGGACATAAGCATATATCGAAGATTAATCAACAACTGAGTGCATGCCATTTCAAAATAAGATGCCCCTGCCCCTATGACTGTTAATGCAGAAAACTGCCCTGCGGAAGTTACATTGGTAATAGTCATAAGCATCGTTTGCCAAATAGATAAACCTGCTTTTCCCGCTTGAATTCCAAATGCAAATGATACTGCAAAATATCCCATAAATATAGGTATGCCATGCTTAAATCCCATCTTCCATTCTTTTATATTTTCTGTCTTTTTTATCTCTGTCATATTTCTTTGATCCTGCTATACTACCTTTCCTTCTTTTCATAAAAAAGAAGTGTCTTATGTGAAATTGCACACATCAACACTCTTTTTTATTTATCACACCAAATCAATATCCACCTGATGCTCTAGGGCCAGCAAGCGATTTTTATTCTCTAAATTTTTATCTGTAATAATCTTTCTGATACGTGATAAAGGGCACACTACCATAACATACCCTCCACCAAAACGTTCACTGTCCACCATCAAATACACTTCATTTGTATTTTCTATAAAAGCTTTCTTTATCTGCATTTGTGGTGATCCGATGGAAGTCACGCCCACTTGAAAATTCACACCATAAGCACTGACAAAAGCCTTATCCGCCTTAAACTGAGAAATATTATCTATTGCAATATCTCCCATTAGGGCAGGAATTTTTCCTCCTACCTGACCGCCTGTCATATAAAGGATAGTGTTTTCTGCTTCCGACAGCTCGGCAGCAACTCCCAAAGAATTGGTAATAACTATAATATGTTTGCTATCATCTTCTTTAATTTCTTTTGCCAAATAATAGCCAATAGAGGAATCATCAATAAAGACAGTTTCTTTATCCATGATGTAAGAATAAGCCCTCTTAGCTATCCTTACCTTTTCTTCTATCTTTATAAACACATTTCCCGGCCGAACAATCAAGTCCAAAGATTCTTCTTTTCTGACGGCACCGCCATGCGTCCTTTTTAAGTCTCCCTTGCTTTCCAGCTTTTTTAAATAATTTCTTATTGTTACCTCAGATACTCCTAATTGTTTACTTACTTCATTATTTCTAATTTCTCCGTGATTTTTTAACTGGGTCAATATATAATCTTCTATTTTCAGACTTTCTTTCCGATTCATATCTTTTACCATTCTCATTAACTTTTTATAATTTTTCTCATTTTACTTTTTTATTATACTATATAGATTTTTACTTTACTACTACAAATACAGCCATCAAAACTTTTGCCTCATTCATCTTCCCATAGAAAAACACCTAAAGAAAACTCTCCTGCCCTGAAAATATTTTTCCCCTCTTAAATTTCTCTCCTCTGCAATACTTTGCCGGTTGATTAGTAATTGCCAAATACAGTTTGGCAAGCTGAGCGCTTACCTAGCAACCATAACAATAAAAAAATCGCTGTAGCAATAAAGTTACAGCGATTTTCTCTTTTATCTATTTAAATCATAATCCACAAAGTAATCTACTTTTTCCTGAGAAGGGCACCCCTCCTCGAATTCATTTGTTAAAAAGGCTTCGATAAGTTCCTCCTGCAGTTTGCTCCCTGTCGTAAATGCTCCAAGACAAGCTATGTTTGCATCATTACTAAGACTTGCTCTTTTTGCAGAATAAACGTCCGCCAAAAGAGCTGCGTAAACTCCCTTTACCTTATTTGCAGCAATGGATACTCCAATACCCGTACCGCAAAGTAAGATGCCCCGGTCAAAGTCTTTACTCGCCACCGCTTCTCCCACTGCTACAGCTACCCGTCCATAAATGGGATCTTGGCTACCAAAATCTTTTACTTCTCCCAGACCTCGTTTTTCTATAAATTTAATAATCTTCTCCTTTGCCTCCTGGGCATTAGGATCGCATCCGATTGCTATTTTCATTCTAATTTCATCACCTTTCTTTTTTATCTAGCGAATATAAATTCTATCCATGGTCATATTAGACACAATTAAATTCATCACTGTCATAAACTTTTCTTCAAAAGATACTTTAGGTACGATTAAAGCTTCCTGCTCACTAATATAAAAAACTACGTTTTTAGGAGTCGTCATAGCTTTTTTTATATCTTTCCATCCATAAAAATTTTCTTTATCCTCTATAACTTCCACAATTCCCTGCTCACTAAAATGATAAGAAATTTCTTTTTGATACTTTTTTAACTTTATCATTTTTCCTGCCCGAATCTTTAGCATCAAAGGGTTATAAATAATTACCAAAATTCCTACCGCCACAAACAACAATGCTTGCATTAAAGAAAAATTTCCACTCTTTAAACGATATCCCCCCATAATGATAACGGACAGACCTAACATATTAATCAAAAAACCGGAAAACTTTGAATACATGTGATAGAGCAATAAATCAAATATATATTCTTTTTTCATGGTTACATTTACATTTGCTTCCATACGCACCTCTTTTTTTAATCAATTTATGCTTTTTCTCCCTGATATGCCCAACCCTGAGGAGAATAAATTCCTTTTTGATGTTTTCTCATAAAATTATCAAAAAACGCTACTATAAACGGACACAAAAACAGGGTAATAATTGATGCTGTTGCACACTGTGCTGTTGCCATATCCACATACTGAGACATACTCGGGTCTGCCTCTGCTACCGCTGCCGGTGTCATAGCCGAATTTAAAGCAGTAGTTCCTATAGCTGCTCCCATTGCATTTCTTTCCTTCTTAGGTAAAATCAAATTAAATACTGCAAAGAAAATAACTGCTGTCGCTGCGGATACCAAACCTAGTACAATACCCGATGCTCCGGCTGTAACAATTGTAGAAATATCTGTTTTGGAGCCAATCGAAATTGTCATAAAAAATGTTACAATCGGTTGTGCCGTTGCACAAACTCTTCTAAACTCTTTATCAATATTTCCCCAAATAAATCCGATTAATATAGGAACTAAAGTTGCAATCAGTTTATCAATAGGAATTGATGCCAAACCTGTCGCACCCAAAGCAATCAAGGTAAAGAAAGGACCATCATTCAACGACAAAACAGAAATCGCTCCTGTATCTGTTGCATTTCCAAACTGAGAAGACAAAGATATATATAAAGAACCGTTTGAGTTTGTGATGGCTGCTACCCAAACAAAAGGTGTAAGTCCCAAAATACCTGCCGGACCGCAAAGCTTTCCAACCAAAACTCCAATCACCACACCTAAAAGGAATTTCATTCCTGTAAGTGTAACCCCCTTATAAAGAGGCATTCCTACTTGTCGAATATTGATGGAAGAACCGCACACAATCAAAAACAATCCCATCATCGCTGCATTTCCATCATAAAACAAAGCTGTTACATAACCACCTATTTGAAATGCCTGC
>DATCYL010000223.1:0-4049 GCA_036570305.1 Lachnospiraceae bacterium | reverse complement strand
TAGGATAGACACGGCACCAATCACAGGAGAACCTCTGCCAAAGAGTGTAGGTGAGGGAGATAGTCTGTTGTCAGGATGTCTTAACCTTTCGGGGCGTTTAACTATGCGTGTTGAAAAAGTCTTAAAAGATTCCATGGTAAGTCGGATTTTAGAAGCGGTGGAAAATGCTGCAGCGGGAAAACCGAAAGTGGACCGTTTTATTACACGTTTTTCACGTGTCTACACACCGATTGTGGTTGCAATCGCTCTTTTTACCGCTATTATTCCATCTTTGCTAAGCGGAAACTGGAGTGACTGGATATATACAGCTCTTACCTTTTTGGTTATCAGTTGTCCATGTGCATTAGTTCTCAGTGTGCCTTTGGCATTTTTTTCCGGAATAGGAGCAGGTTCCAAGAGGGGGATTTTATTTAAAAGCGGCTTATCTATAGAAGCTATTTCTGACATTAAAGCAGTGATAATGGATAAGACAGGCACAGTGACTCAGGGGGACTTTAAAGTACAAGAGATTGTTTGCAGTAAGGAAAAAACTGAGGAAGAGATTTTGTATGCATGTAGTCTTTGTGAACAGTCTTCGACTCATCCTATAGCTGTCAGTATTATGGAACTTGTAAAGTCAAAAAAAATAGTGCCTGCAAAAGCGGATTCTATTTTAGAAATTTCAGGAAAAGGGATTGTGGCAAAAATCTCAAAAGAGGAATATCTTTGCGGAAACAGTGCTTTGATGGAAGAGTATGGGGTAAGTATTAGTCCGGAGGGAAAAAAAGAATCTTACGGAAGTCGTATATACTTAGCAAAGAATAGGGAATATCTAGGTTATCTTTTGGTGGCGGATAGTCTAAAAGAAGATGCACAAAGTGCGGTAAAAAAGCTTCATGATTTAGGACTAAAAACTGCCATGCTGACAGGAGACAGCGAGGAAAATGCCTTATATATTAAAGAAAAACTGGGAATAAATAAGGTGTTTGGAAAGCTTTTACCGGAAGAAAAGCTAAAGCGATTGGAAGAACTGAGAAAAGAGTATGGTTCTTTGATGTTTGTGGGAGACGGTATTAACGATGCACCGGTTTTGGCGGGTGCCAATGTGGGAGCGGCTATGGGGAGTGGTTCTGATGCTGCAATAGAAGCTGCAGACTTAGTTTTGATGCGTTCTTCAGTTAATTCTATTGTGGAGTCCATTGTTATTTCCAGAAGTGCAACCCAAATAGCATGGCAAAATATTATTCTAGCATTAACTATCAAAGTTTTGGTAATGATATTGGGGCTTTTGGGATTTGCCTCTATGTGGATGGCGGTCTTTGCGGATACGGGAGTTGCTATGATTTGTATTATAAATTCGATTAGGATTTTATATAAAAGATACAGGCTATGATTTAAACCTTTTTTATTATACTGAAAAATGATATAATAGGCTCAACCTTTGGGTTGAGTCTATTATATTGTAGACATTTGTCAAAGGTAACGTTTGTAAGTTCTTACAAACATAGAAATTACTTGTGGGAATTTCGGATGATGTTGGCTAAAATAGAAGCAGAGTTCTATTGATATGAGGATAGGAAAATGGGAAAGAAAACAAAAGTAAAGAGTAAAGTGAATTTTTATTTTCAGTGGCCTATGTTGGCAGCGATTTTATGGGCAGTCTTAAATGTCTATATTTACACAGTGAAAAAAGAAGCGGGTCTTTTGGTTAGTTTAGGTTTGCTTATTTATTTATTCGTTACGGTAATGTTTTATATTCACACTAAACAAGTTATTTTATCTGAGCTTGTGAATTTTGCGACTTCTTACGGTCAGATTCAAAAAAAAATATTAAAAGAATTTCAGGTGCCTTACCTGATTTTAACATCGGATGGAAAAATTTTATGGTGCAATGACCGTTTCCAGGAGATTTTGGGCAAGGAGAATATGGCAAAAAAATCTCTGTTTTCCGTTTTTCCGGAAATTTCTTTAAATATGCTCCCGGGTAAGAAAGATAAGACGGAAATCGAAATCACTTATAAAGAAAAAGATTACCGCATGTATATGCAGAAAATCAGCATGGGGGATGCTTTCTACGATTCTGAGTTAATTGTTCAGGAAGAAGATACGGAATATGTGATTGCCCTTTATATGTTTGATGAAACGAGTGTCAATACCTACCTTAGACAGTTGGAAGAAGAAAAACTTGCTATAGGTCTCATTTATATTGATAACTATGATGAGGCTTTAGACAGTGTAGAGGATGTAAGGCGTTCACTTTTAATTGCTCTGATTGATAGGAAGATTAATAAGTATATTTCGGGTATTGACGGTATTGTGAAAAAATTAGAGAAAGATAAATATTTTATTGCCCTTAGAAATCGTTCTTTGGAGGACTTAAAGGAAGTAAAATTTAATCTCTTAGATGAAGTAAAGACGGTAAATATAGGAAATGAAATGCCGGTCACTATTAGTATAGGTGTGGGAATTAATGCGGGAAGCTATACGCAGAATGTTGAGTATGCCCGCATTGCTATAGAGCTTGCCCTGGGGCGAGGCGGAGATCAGGTCGTTATTAAAGATGGTGAGAAAATCTTCTATTATGGAGGTAAATCACAGTCTGTAGAGAAGAATACAAGAGTAAAGGCAAGAGTAAAGGCTCATGCCTTAAAAGAGCTTATGGATGCCAATGAAGATGTCATGATTATGGGACATAAGATTACAGATGTAGATTCTTTCGGAGCTGCAATAGGTATCTATCGGGCAGCCAAGTCGATTGAAAAGAAAGCTCACATTGTTATTGAAAATCCTACTAAATCGATTCAACCGCTCATCAATAATTTTATTGGAAATCCTGACTATGACGATGACTTGTTTGTCAGTAGAGCAAGGGCAAAGGAGCTGACTCATGAGGATACGGTTTTGGTGGTTGTAGATACTAATAAGCCGGATTATACTGAGTGTGAGGAGCTACTGAATAAAACAAAAATCATCGTGGTACTTGATCATCATAGACAGGGCAGGGAGGTAATCCGTCATGCGGCACTTTCCTATATAGAGCCTTATGCTTCCTCTGCAAGTGAACTGGTAGCGGAAGTTTTACAGTATTTTAGTGAAGAAATCCGTATTCGTAATATTGAGGCAGACGCCATGTATGCAGGAATTATGGTAGATACTAATAATTTTACTGCAAAAACGGGGGTAAGAACCTTTGAAGCGGCAGCCTTTCTTAGAAGATGCGGAGCGGATGTAACACGCGTTAGAAAGATGTTTAGAGACAGTATGGAGGCTTTTAAAGCAAGGGCAGAAGCAATTCGCCATTCAGAAATTTTTATGTCCTCTCATGCGATTGGAGTGTGTCCGAGCGAAGGTTTAACCAGTCCTACTATTGTGTGTGCTCAGGCTGCCAATGAGTTATTAAATATTGAGGGGATTAAGGC
Organism: Lachnospiraceae bacterium; assembly: GCA_036570305.1. Classification (GTDB taxonomy): domain Bacteria; phylum Bacillota; class Clostridia; order Lachnospirales; family Lachnospiraceae; genus JAQVHQ01. The sequence goes on along the minus strand of DATCYL010000223.1, from coordinate 651 downwards.
GTCCTACGTTTTAACAGAATATCAGCATACTATATATGTGAGTGCAAGAGCTATAGATGAGGTCAATGTTCAATTAATCATGGAGAGATTAGGCGGTGGCGGTCATTTAAATATTGCGGGAGCACAGCTGGTGGATAAAAGTATGGCAGAGGCCATAAAACTTTTGAAAGAAACAATCAAAGAGATGACAGAAGGAGGAGATATATAATGAAAGTAATTTTAGTAGAGGATGTAAAGGCTTTAGGAAAAAAAGGGGAAACAGTGAATGTAAGTGACGGATATGCAAGAAACGCACTTTTTCCTAAAAAATTAGCTGTAGAGGCGAGTGCCAAAAATATGAATGATTTAAAATTACAAAAAGCTCATGAAGAAAAAGTAGCCAAGGAACTTTTAGAAGAAGCAAAAGCCTTTGGGGAGGAATTATCTAAAAAACACATAGAGCTTACTATTAAAGTAGGAGAAGGAGGAAGAACTTTCGGTTCTATTTCTACAAAAGAAATATCAGAAGCCTGCAAAAGCCAGTTAGGTTACGATATCGACAAGAAAAAAATGCAATTACCGAATCCTATTAGAGGATTGGGAAGTCATGTGGTTCCTGTACGTTTGCATCCTAAGGTAACCGCAGAATTAAAAGTTCTTGTAAAAGAAGCT
>DATCYL010000222.1:0-5529 GCA_036570305.1 Lachnospiraceae bacterium | reverse complement strand
ATAATGGTACCGGCATGTTGAATTGTATCGTCCGGGTAATAGAGTTTTGCTCCCACAATCGCCACGTCTTTTCTCTGGCAATTCGAAAGCATAAGCTCCATCCAATTTTTAGCAATCACTTTTGTATCGTTATTTAAGAATAAAAGATAATCTCCACCTGCATAAGCGGCACCGAAATTATTGATTTTTGAATAATTAAAAGCCCCTTCATAAGTTACTATCTTGATATTCTTTTTCTTTTTTAAGATCTCATAATAATCAAAAATTTCTTTTGTAGAACTGTTATTCTCCACAATAATAATTTCATAATTTTTATAACTTGATTCTTCAATAGAGCTAATACAGGTTTCTAAACTTTCTTTTTCATCCTTATTAGGAATAATAATAGAAATAAACGAGTTTTCTTCCAAGGTATACTCCACCCTGTAAAAACCTAAATCCTTTCTTAAAAAAACCTGCCCTCTCTCGCCTCTCATTTTAAGATCATCTTCAATCGCTCTTTTTCCGGCTTCAAAAGCATACATTTTGCTTGCGGGATTATCCGCCGTAGACGCCTTATGCACCCTCCAATGATAGAGAATTTCGGCTATATGATGTATCTTTTTTGCCTCTCTGACACAGCGAAAAATAAAATCATAGTCTTGAGCACCATCATAAGCCGGGCGAAAGCCACCCAATCTATTTGCCAATTCTCGCTTCACTACAAAAAAATGACAAATATAATTATTAGAACGTAGTAAATCCAAATTAAAGTCCGGCTTTAAATGCGGCTGAAAATACTCTAAAAGATCAGTTGTCACTTTGTCTTCATCAGTATAGACAACTTCTATATCCTTATCAGATTCCAGAGCAAGTGCCACTTCATATAAGGCATTAATTTCCAATAAATCATCATGGTCCAAAAGTCCCACAAAGTCCCCGCTTGCCATGGATAAGGCTTCATTTGTATTTTCTGAAATTCCCTTGTTTTCTCCCCACATTTTATATCGGATACGTTTATCTTTTTTCCCATAGGACTCTAAAATCTGCTTCATCTCTTTATCTGTTGGACTTGCATTCAAAATACATAATTCCCAATTTTGATAAGTTTGATTTTGTACAGATTCTATCATCTGTTTTAAAAATACAGGTGGTGTCTTGTAAGCAGGCACTAAAATACTAATCTTAATCGGTTTTTTCCAAATTCTTTTCTTCTGCTTTTCTACTTCTTTTTCATCCGGTATCTTTTTTAGTCTCCAGGATGAATACTCTACTTCTTCGGGTTCCATCCTCTCTGATAAACGAACTAAAAACTCTTTTAGCCCAAAATGTCGAAGATAACGTAGACCTTTTAAAAGATTATAAAAGGTCAATTTCTTCATTATTCTTATTATCTTATTTGTTCCCCGTTTCATAGTAGTCATCCTCACTCTTTACTATCCTTATTCCACTTTATAATTTATGGTATGATTCGCATTTTCATCCCCCTGCCTTGCTTCTATGCGAATCCAATAATCCCCTTTACTTAACTTCTTTATTACCACCCAATTTCCCTTGGACCAGTCTGATATCATCGACCACTTCTTCTGCCCCAGGTCATAGAGCAGCCAACGGAACTCTACCTGTTCTTGTTCACCTTCATATACGCCTCCGGCTTTATAGTTTCCATTCTCCCAAAAAGCATAAATCCCTTTGATTTTTAAAGGTTGAAGACCATTAGAATGATAAGTTATTGTAGAGTCGCTTTGCCCTGTATCTGATTTTCCTTCTACACGAATCCAATAATCTCCCTTTTTAGGAATCTTTAGTGTCATCCAGTTTCCCTTGGACCAGTCTGATATGATTGACCACTGTTTTTGCCCTAAATCATAGAGCAACCAACGAAATTCTGCATTTTCCGGCCCTTCATAAACTGCTCCGGCTTTATAGTTTCCACGCTCCTCAAAAGCATAAATCCCTTTGATTTTTAAAGGTTTTGTATCTTCTGAATGATAGGTAATTGTAGAATCACTTTGGCTGGAACCTGATTTTCCCTCTACACGAATCCAATAGTCTCCGGCACTTGGAATTTTCATGCTCATCCAATTCCCTTTAGACCAATCTGATATAATAGACCACTGTTTTTGTTTTACATCATAAAGCAGCCAACGAAATTGCACTCTGTCTTCTCGCCCTTCATAAACTGCTCCGGCTTTATAATTTCCATTCTCCCCAAAAGCATAAATCCCCTTAATATCAAAAACATCTTTTTTGCTTGAAGTATAATAAATTGTACTATCGGCACTTCCCGCACGATTTTGCACCTCTACTCTTACCCAATAAAGCCCCTCATCGGGAATTTCCATTTCTACAGAATCTTCTTTCCCCCAGCCGGACAACTCTTTCCATATCTTATTTTCCACATCGTAAAGCAGCCAACGAAATTGTGTATCTTCACTTATTTCCGCCATATTTACTTTTGCTTTATATACGTTGCCCTCTTCACCACCGGCAAGTTTTTCTATCTTCGGAGGTTGAATTTTTCTTGTTAGGACTTCTTCCATACAGGCATTGGCATCAATTAAACCATAGCCGCTTTTATTGTCCCTTCCCTCCTCGTATAAGTCAACTGCCGTTTTATAGACAATCTCCTCCACCTCTTCACAGGTAAGGTCGGGTTTTAGGGCATACATACCGGCTACAATTCCAGATACTAATGGCGTTGCCATAGACGTTCCGCTGACCGGTCGATAAGTTCCTCCGCTTTTTGCCGCATGCAATAATACTCCCGGAGCTGAAATATCCTTGAGTACGCCATAATTGGAATCTACTGCCTTTCGATTATTGGAATCTACCGAAATAACACTCATCACTGTATCAAAATCTCCCGGAACAAAACGAACTTCTCCATCATCCTCTTTCCCATCATTACCCGAGGCACAAATAATAGAAATTCCCTCTGCCCGCAAAGTATCGCAAGTTTCTTCCAGTAACCTGTAAGAATCCAAACCGGTAATTTCCGCTCCCAAACTAAGGTTAATTACTTTTGCTCCCTGACTTGCAGCATAATTTAATCCCACAACCACTCTAGACAAACTTGTCTTTTTCCCGGAAAATACATCAATCACAAAAACATCAAGACCGGAATTATCTCCTAAGCTTCCGCTACCTGCAATCCCCGCTCCGTTTCCTGCTTCTGATGCCAAAAGCGAAGTTACTGCCGTTCCGTGACTTACTGCCACATCATGAGTTTGCCCCTCTGACCATCCGTCACCCTTTAGTGGGCTTAAAACATAGTCCCCACTTTCACTTCTGATGACTTCTTTGCTTAAATCTCTATTAACTATATTTACAAGATCTTCATGATTATAATCCGCCCCTGTATCAAGCACGGCAACCTTTACCCTTTCTCGGCGAAACCCTTCAATTTTTTTCCATGCCTTATAGAGATTTAACTTTTTCATCCACCACTGGCTCGCTACATTGGCATCATCGGGAATATATGAATCATCCTCAAACAGCTCCATTTCCAAATCTTGTTCTACGTAAGCTACACCCGGAATTGTTTCATATTCAGCAATGGTATCTTCCACTAAAGTCTCGTCTGTAACCTCTACCACTGCCATTTCTCTATTATCCTGTAGCGAGTAGTTCATCAGAATCTGTGAGTTTTCTCCCTCTAAGACAGTTTTTACATCCTCCTGCAGCAGTTCTTCATCATAGACAACAATAATCTGTTTTTCCGTAGCAAAATCTGTTGCCGATACTTTTACCTCTTTGCCGGCGATTCCTAAAGATAGTAGCGCCATTCCTAATATTATATTTTTTTTCAAATCGATACCTTTACAATCATTCTTTCTATCTTTTATTTTTAAAAGAAAATGAGAATACCGTAACCGTCTCGGTATCCCCATTCCCCAATTTATAACTCTTTCAAATATCTGCTTACAGCATCCTGCCATGAGGGTAATCGAGAAAATCCATTCTGACTGAGTTTGGATTTATCCAATCGGCTATTATGCGGTCTAACCGCTTTGACCGGGAATGCATCTGTAGATACCGGTTTTACCTTAACCTCCATTCCCGCCTGTTTAAATATTTCCACTGCAAAATCATACCAACTGCAAAATCCCTCATTTGTTGCATGATAAATCCCGTATTTGTCCGTCTCCATCATGTCTACAATTAAAACAGCCAAATCAGTCGTATATGTAGGAGACCCTACCTGGTCGGATACCACTGACACTTCCCCTTTTTCTTTTCCCAGGCGAAGCATGGTCTTAATAAAATTATTACCATTTTTTCCAAATACCCAGGCAGTTCTGATAATAAAATGTTTATCGACGTTAGAAGTCGTCTCCACTTCCCCCTGATACTTTGCCTGCCCATATATATTTAAAGGTGCTGTTTCATCCTCCGGTTTCCATGGCTCTTGTCCATTTCCCGCAAAAACATAATCTGTACTGATATACATCATCTTTAAATTATTTTTCCTGCAAGCCTTTGCTATGTTTTTACTTCCCTGAGCATTTACCTTAAAACATAAGTCTTTTTCTTCTTCTGCCCTATCTACTGCGGTATAGGCTGCACAGTGTACAACACCTTCCACATCAGCTTTAGAAATCACTTCATCTACAGAACTCTCATCTGTGATGTCCATTTCATCAATATCTACACCAATACCGATGTGTCCCCTTTTGGATAGTTCTTGCATGACATCATGACCTAATTGCCCCTTTACTCCTGTCACTAAAAGCTTCATTCTTTTTCTCACTTTCTACCGAACCATTTTATCAGTAATTATTTATTCAAAATCCCATTCGCTGTCTTTACTATTTTTTTCACCAAAGATGCATCCTTTTTCTCATTAAAATCACAGCTGACTTTAGCTTCTACTTTCAGGGAAGCAATGCATCCCTTTGGAAGCTCTTCTACAATAATCTGCGGATCTTGCTCAAAGAACCAGATTCCGTCCTTTATTACTTGCCCATTATGTCTGCAATCCAAGAAGGATTTTTCTATTACGGAGCCATTTTCATACTCTATCTTAAATTTCCCTTCCCTAAGTAAAAACATTCCCTTTTCACAAGGATCAAATCGAATACCGCTTACTTCTTCGGGTAAAAGACAAGGACCGAAATCTACTTTTAACAAAGAGTTTGTCCCCCTGTTAATTACTGATTTTGTGAACTCTTCGGTATATCCTTCTCCAAGATTAAAATAAGCTTTCGGCGTAAATTTAGGGATTCCGCTTCCTGTCACTTCTTCTATAAAGTCTCCGGAAATATCCTTGCACAGCTTGCCGGTAATACGAACACTGACCAAATCTTTTGTCACTTCCGGATGAATATAGATCTGGGGGTCTTTATTTAAGAAAATAAGAGAATCATCGTATCCGTAACCGTTGGAATCACACCATGAAAGTGAGTGCTTTTTACTACTTCCATCGGCATAGGAAAGTCTGATAGTGACATCTTTTAGTTGCACCATTCCCTCTTCTCCCGGATCAAAACGAAGATTTAAAATATTTTTCATTTTCTTTTCAAAAACAAAATCCACATCAAAATTTTC
>DATCYL010000221.1:0-6515 GCA_036570305.1 Lachnospiraceae bacterium | reverse complement strand
GTAATATTAACCATGAAAGGCATAGATAAGTCGTTTCCGGGTGTACATGCATTAGACCATGTAGATTTGGAAGTGAGAAAAGGTGAAGTACACGCCCTTATGGGGGAGAACGGTGCCGGAAAGTCCACATTGATGAAAGTGTTGACGGGTATCTATACAAAAGATGAAGGAACCATCACTTTTGAGGGAAAAGAAGTGGAATTTGCCAATCCAAGAGATGCCCAGGATGCAGGTATTGTAATCGTGCATCAGGAATTAAATATGATGAACCACTTAACAGTGGCACAAAATATTTTCATCGGTCGTGAGAAGATGTCAGGAAAACTTATTAACGACGCAAAGATGAATGAGGAAGCAAAGAAGCTTTTTGAAAGATTAAACATTGATATCAACCCTAAAGAAAAAATGGGAAATCTCACAGTAGGAAAGCAGCAGATGTGTGAAATTGCAAAAGCAATCTCGCATGAGGCAAAGGTCATTATCTTTGATGAACCGTCAGCGGCATTAACGGAAACAGAAATTGAAGAGCTCTTTAAAATCATCAGAGATTTAAGAGAAAAGGGACTTGGAATTGTCTATATTTCCCATCGAATGGATGAGATTAAGGTGATTACAGACAGAGTTACCGTAATGAGAGACGGAGGCTATGTGGGAACCTTAATTACAAAGGAGTCTACCAAAGATGATATCATTAACATGATGGTAGGACGAGTTATATATGAGGATCCAAAGACAGCCTCTACAGTGGCAAAGGATGCTCCGGTAGTCTTAAAGGTAGAGCATCTAAATGCAGGAAAGCTTGTAAAGGATGTAAGTTTTGAACTTCATAAGGGAGAAATCTTAGGATTTTCAGGACTTATGGGAGCGGGAAGAACAGAGACGGCAAGAGCTTTGTTTGGAGCGGATCCTAAAGAGAGCGGAGATATTTACGTAAACGGAAAGAAAGTCGACATCAAAAATCCGCAGGATGCTGTAAAATGTGGTATCGGATATCTTTCAGAAGACAGAAAGCGTTACGGAATCGTAGTACAAAAGTCAGTAGCGGAAAACTCTACCATGGTAGCTTTGGATAACTACATGAGCGGTCCGTTTATTAATAAGAAGAAAGAAAATGAAGTATCTAAAAAGTACGTCAAAGAATTAAAAACAAAGACCCCGACTGTAGATCAGTTAGTAGTAAACCTTTCGGGTGGTAATCAGCAGAAGGTGGTTATAGCAAAATGGTTGATACAAGACTGTGACATCCTAATTTTTGATGAGCCTACAAGAGGTATTGACGTAGGAGCAAAGAGTGAGATATATCACTTAATGAATGAGCTTGTTGCAGAAGGAAAATCAATAATTATGATTTCTTCTGAAATGACAGAAATATTAAGAATGAGCGACCGTATTGTAGTAATGTGTGAGGGTAGAAAGACTGGAGAGATTAATATCGAGGAAGCTACACAGGAGCGCATTATGCAAGCGGCAACACTTAGAAATTAGGAGGAGAAGTGAAGATGGCAGCGAATGAAAAAAAAGGAAATGCTTTTACCAACAATAAATTAGTAAAAGCAATAGGAGCCCAGAGAATGGTTGTATTCTTGGCTGTGGTTCTCTTGTTTGTATTCTTTAGTCTGTTTAGTTCATCTTTTAGACAGTATACAACTTTTATCAGTTTATTAGATAGTTCTTACTATATTGCATTTATGGCAATTGGAGTTACATTTTGTTTGATTACCGGTGGTGTAGATCTTTCTATCGGTACAGGAATGATTTGTTATTCTTTGTTTGGAGCTTATATCTTAGCAAATTGGGGAGTACCTACATGGGTAGCTATGTTGGCATGTGTGATTTTTGGTCTTATTATCGGATGCCTTAACGGATTTTTAATTGCAGTTTTAGATTTACCGGCTTTTATAGCAACTCTTTGTACAATGATGATTACTCGTGGATTGGGTTCTTTATTAACAGGAGGTCTATCTGTAGCTTGGCCTTCTTCAGCAGAACCGGCAGGTTGGTTTAGAAATATCTTTAAGTTTAGAATGGGAGAACTTTTAATTCCGGGAGGATTTGTTTTCGTAATCATAGCAATTATTATTATGTCTACTGTTTTAAACAGAACAAAAACAGGACGTTATATCATTGCAATCGGAAGTAATAAAGAAGCTCTTCGCTTATCAGGTGTAAATGTAGTAAAATGGCAGTGGACAGCTTACATCATTTCAGGTTTCTTTACAGGATTGGCAGCTATTGCATATGGTGGTGTATTATCTTCTTCTGTTGCACCCGGTTCAGGTGCCGGACTTGAGATGGATGCTATCGGAGCAGCTATCGTTGGAGGAACTTCCATGACCGGAGGTTCAGGAAGCGTATTTGGTACTTTGCTTGGTGTATTTGTAATGTCTCTTTTAAAGATTGGACTTCCAAATATTGGACTTCAGGCCAACTGGCAGCAGATTGTAACAGGACTTGTATTGATTTTAGCAATTGCAATTGATGTATTTAAAAACAAAAAAGCAGCATAAGAGAGTGATATGTATACCGATTGTCGGTTAACATATAAAGAAAAAAGGAGGATTTTTCAAATGAAGAAAAAAGTTTTAGGTATGGTACTTAGTGTATCTATGGTAGCAGCTATGGTTGCTGGTTGCGGAAGCAAAGCAGAAGAAAAGACAACAGGAGATAAGGCAGCTACAGAAGAAAAAGCAGCTACAGAAGAAAAAGCAGATGGAAAAGAAGCAGCAGCTTCAGACATGAGTTTTGAAATCGTTTCTAAAGGATTCCAGCATCAGTACTGGCAGGCAGTATTAAAAGGTGCTGAAAACAAAGCAAAAGAATTAGGTGTTTCTATTAACTTTGTAGGACCAAACACAGAGTCTGATATCGCAGATCAGGTGCAGATGTTTACAAGTGCAATCAACAAAAAACCGGCAGCTATCGGATTAGCATCTCTTGATACAACAGCTCTTATTGACGCTATCGGGCAGGCACAAAAAGCAGGAATTCCAATCGTTGGATTTGACTCAGGTGTTCCTGGTGCTCCGGAAGGTGCTGTAGTAGCAAATGCAGCTACTGACAACTATGCAGCCGGCGAGTTAGCAGCAGAAGAAACTTATAAATTAATCAAAGATCGTATTGCAAAAGCAGACGGAACAGTTCGTATCGGTGTTCTTGCACAGGATGCTACTGCTGAGTCAATCATTAACCGTGGTCTTGGATTCATCGATAAAATCGGTGAATTAGCAAAAGCTGATGGAAAAACAGTTTCTGTTGAAGGAAATGACAAATATGTAAGTGATGCAAAAGTAGATAAAGGTAACAAAGCTGATGTAGTTCTTGAAGTTGCAGTACCTGCAACAGTAGACGCTTCATTATCTAAAACAGACTGTGAAACTTTATTAAATAAAAAAGATACTATTTGTATCTATGGTTCTAACCAGCACTCAGGTGAAGCTATGGTAAGTGCTAACGAAACTCTTCAGAAATTTGGAACAGGCGATGACAAGATTATCGGTGTTGCATTTGACTCTGGTAAAGTTATCAAAGCTGCTGTAAAAGACGGCACATTAGTTGGTGCAGTTACACAGGCTCCTGTAGCGATGGGAGAGGCTCTTGTTCAGGCATTGTATGATGCAGCATCAGGAAAAGATGTAGCAGATGTTGATACTGGATGCCAGTGGTATACAGCTGACAATATGGAAAGCGAAGAAATCGCACAGAACTTATATGACTAATTATAGTTTTGCGTGAATATCGCATAAACTTATTAAGGGGTGCAGCCTTTGCTGTGCCCCTTAAATAATGAAAATAGGACTATTTTTCATAGTGGAAATAGGGTATGATAAGTAACATATAAAACCACTATAATGGGAGGAAGAACATGAGTAATTATTATTTGGCTGTTGATATAGGTGCTTCCAGTGGCCGTCATATTTTAGGAAGCCTTGTAGACGGAAAAATGCAATTAGAGGAAATCTATCGTTTTGAAAATGGAATGGTAAAGAAAAACGGTCATCTTGTTTGGGACCACGAAAGCCTTTTTTCTAATATTGTTGCAGGTTTAAAAAAATGTAAAGAAATAGGGAAAATTCCGGTAAGTATGGGAATTGATACCTGGGGTGTAGACTTTGCGCTTTTGGATGAGAATGATGAGATGCTGGGGGATATGGTAGGGTATCGTGATAGCCGTACCAACGGGATGGATGAAGAGGTTTATAAAATCATTCCGGAGGCAGAACTTTATAAGAGAACAGGTATCCAAAAACAGATGTTTAATACAATTTTCCAGCTGATGGCAGTCAAAAAGCAAACTCCGGAATATATGGAAAAAGCAAAAACTCTTTTGTATGTACCTGATTATTTTCATTATCGTTTGACAGGTGTCAAGGTAAATGAATATACAGAAGCTTCTACAGGACAGCTTTTAAGTACCCAAACAAAAGATTATGACTATGAGTTAATTGATATGCTTGGATTTAATAAGGAAATGTTCCAAAAAATTACCGCTCCGGGAACTAACCTTGGCGGTTTAAGAGAAGAAATTCAAAAAGAAGTAGGATTTAATTTGGATGTAGTTCTTCCTTGTACTCATGATACAGGTTCAGCAGTTTTGGCAGTACCTGCAAATGATGATGATTTTGTTTATATCAGCTCCGGTACATGGTCTTTACTTGGTATTGAAAGAGCTGTGGCTGACTGTTCTGAATTAAGCAGAGTCAATAATTTTACTAATGAAGGTGGGTATGAGTACCAGTTCCGTTATTTAAGAAATATTATGGGATTGTGGATGATTCAGTCTGTTCGCCATAATTTAGATGATAAATACAGTTTTGCAGAAATTTGTGCAGAGGCAGCAAAGAATAGTGATTTTCCATCTAGAGTGGATGTAAATAATGATGATTATTTTATGGCTCCGGATAATATGATAGAGGCGATAAAGAAGTATTGTCGTGATACTAATCAGCAGGTACCGGAGACTTTAGGTGAGATTGCGACTGTTGTTTATGCAAGTTTGGCAGAGTGTTATGCACAGACTATCGAGGGTATTGAAAAAACAACAGGAAGAACTTATAGCAGAGTACAGGTTGTTGGTGGCGGATCAAATGCAGGGTATTTAAATGAGTTGACTGCAAAGGCGACGAAAAAGACTGTCTATGCAGGACCGGGTGAAGCTACTGCGATTGGAAATATTACCGCACAGATGCTAGCAAATAAAGAGTTTGCATCAAAATCACAGGCAAGAGATATTATTCACCAGTCTTTTGATATCAAGGTGTATGAAGCATAAGAAGTTATACTTGTGTGTGGAGAGTTTACTATAAAAGAGTAAACTCTCTTTTCTTTTGTTCATAAATTTTCTTTCTTGTGCTATAATAAAAATTATGCAAGAGATTAGAGAATTTAGGAGTGCAAGAGAAAGTGAAAAAAATAAGTAAGATATTTATTTTTTGTCTTTTGTTTTTTCTTTTCACAGGGTGTGGAAATGAAAAAGATGACAAAAAATATATAGAGGTTTATAAGTCAAAGGAAGGAAAAGCAAAAACAAGAGAAGATTCCTTAGAAGGTGTTCATGTATTTTCTTATGGAAATACAGAGGATGTATTAGCCATCGAATATTATGAAGGATTTCATCAGGTCATGAAAGATGCCGGGGAGAAGTCAGCATTTATAGGAACACTTGAAATTTCTTCTACGGCACAAATAGAACTTTTAGAGGATTTAATCAAAAAGAAACCGGCAACAATTACCTTATGTGGTTTAGGGGATGAAGGCTACGAGGATGTTTTTCAAAAGGCACAGGAGGCAGGAATTCCTGTTTTTTCTGTGAATGGATTGGTGGCAGCTCCTTATCGGGTGACTCACTTTGACGGGGTGGGGTTAAAAAATCTTTCTTCCTCATTGATTCATCTTTCTTATCTTATCAGTCAAAAAATAGAGTATAATCCGCAATTGCCTATAGAAGATCAAATCGTTTCTACATCTGTGGCAAAAAATAAGGGTAAGAAAAAGACAAAGACCAATTCCAAGTCGGTTTTGGCTACTCCTATAAATGTGGCTTGTCTTGTAGACGTCAACGATTCCATGTCGGAGACTAGCATTGTAGGTATGCAAACACAGCTACAGGATATTTTGTACGCAAATAAAATGAATCCTGATTTGTCTGTCTATTATTACAATCCTAAGACAGACAACTTAGAAGACAGAGCAGGAGAAATTCTAGATGAGAATATCTATGATGTAGTGATAGGATTAACACCGGAAATCACAAAGGGTCTGGTAGAGTATCGAAGCCAAAATGCAGATTTATCTGCTAAAATTACGGGGATTGTGGATTCCGAAGATTTGGACGCCTACATGGGGGAAGAAGGAAGTGCCGTTTATGACAGTATCTGTCCTTATTTGTTCTATGATAAAACTTCAGATGTAGGTGTGATTATGGCAAATGCTGTGTTGCAATATAGACAGGGAACTTATACTGCAGAGCCGGGAAGTGAGATTATAGTACCTGCTTATGATTTATATGAGGAACGTAG
>DATCYL010000220.1:0-2361 GCA_036570305.1 Lachnospiraceae bacterium | reverse complement strand
CTATTTCATGGGGAACTTTGGGAATTGAATGGGGGAAACCGATTTTTACAACTTTTGTTCGAGAGCACAGATTTACAAGAGAACTTTTAGAAGAAAGCATGGAATTTACAGTAAATATTCCGTATGGCGATTTTGATAAGAAAATTTTAGGAGTGTGTGGTTCTAAAAGTGGAAGAGATATAGATAAAGTTAAAGAACTGGGACTGACACCGGTAGAATCGGAAATAGTGGGAGCACCGGGGCTTAAAGAATTGCCTTTGACATTGGAATGCAAGGTGATTTATAAGACCTTGCAGAATAAAGCTGCTATTTTAGAAGATATAAAGAGTGAATGTTATCCTCAGGATGTAGATAGCTTCAGCCCCAGGGCAAATAAGGATTTTCACATTACTTTTTGTGGTGAAATTGTAAAAGCATATATCATTGAAGAGTAATGAAAAACACCAAAAGCGCAATGAGAATGGACGGCGGACGGGCGGAGCAAGAAAGGGAAAGGCTTTTGATTAAGGTAAAAAAACAGGAAGATTCTTTTGGAATCTTCCTGTTCTATCCTATTAATATCTATACTTTTATAAAATCCTATTTTTTGCATTTCATTAGATTATTTCGCTATGGAAGCAAAAATTTTTAAAAGTGGAATACCTAAAGCCAAAACCAATATAGAGGCAGCGATGGCTTCCGGGATACCGGAAACAAAAACAGTCGTCATTACAAGACCAAAGACTGCGGAACTTGCGACTTCTTTTGCCTGCGCATATTGTTGGGCGAACAAAAGATAGATGCTTGCCATTACGAATATGGTATTGGTAAGAGAACCAATAAAACCGGTGAGCACAAAAGCCAAGGTTTTGGGAAAATTGACTTTCCTAAGCAGTATCCATAGCCATCCGGCAACCAGTCCAATAAGGATACGACAGCCAATGGAAATCCATAAAGCTTTTCCGACGCCAATAAAGCCCGTAGTGCTTAAAAAGGGCGAAAATGCAAAGGATAAGAGTGTGGGAGCGGTGGTATTGCTGATAAGAGAGCAGATACCGAAAATGCCACCCAAAAAGGCACCGGCTAAGGGTCCTAAGAAAATAGCTCCGATGATGACCGGGATGTGAACGGTTGTCGCCTTAATGATAGGCAATTGAATCATTCCAAGAGGCGTATTTGCCAAAAGGATTACGATTGCAGCCATAAGTGCAACACTGACCAGCCACTGTGTTTTGTGTGTTTGTCTATTCATTTTTTTTCCTCCTTGTTATCGTTCTCTATTTGTGAGATACAATACGAGAGGATTTTATCATAAAGAAGTTGAAAACACAAGAAAAAGGGAGGAAATACCTATGTTAAAAGATAAGACAGTGCTTTTAGGAATTAGCGGTGGGATTGCCGCTTATAAAATTGCCAACCTTGCCAGTATGTTGGTCAAGGCAGGTGCAAAGGTACACGTGCTTATGACAAAAAATGCGACTAATTTTATTCATCCGATTACTTTTGAAACTCTGACTTCCAATAAATGTATTGTTGATACTTTTGACAGGAATTTTGAATTTAATGTGGAGCATGTGGCCTTGGCCAAAGCTGCAGATGTTTTTTTGCTTGCGCCTGCAACGGCAAATATCATAGCAAAAATCAGCCATGGGATTGCAGACGATATGGTAACTACCACCTTTTTAGCCTGCAAAGCCCCAAAGTTGGTGTCACCTGCCATGAATACTCAGATGTATGAAAACCCTATCACACAGGAAAATATAGAAAAACTGTCTAAATTTGGAATAGAAGTAATTCATCCGGCAAGTGGATGGCTTGCATGTAAGGATATAGGAAAGGGAAAAATGCCTGAGGCGGAAGTTTTATTTTCTTATATAGAAAAGGCTTGTGCACCTAAAGATATGATAGGAAAGAATGTTTTGGTGACTGCAGGTCCTACGAGAGAGGCGATTGATCCGGTTCGCTTTATAAGTAATTATTCTACCGGAAAGATGGGTTATGCCATTGCAAAGCAAAGTGCGCTAAGAGGTGCCAATGTGACTTTGGTGAGTGGACCGGTAAATATTAAGGCACCTGAATATATAAAAGTAATCCCGGTAAATACGGCTGAGGAAATGTTTTTAGAGGTGACAAAGCAAGCCCAAGAAGCAGATATTGTTATTAAGGCGGCAGCAGTAGCAGACTATAAACCGGCAAAGGTTTCCAAAGAAAAAGTGAAAAAAGAAGAGGGGAAGGGTGAAATTTCATTGAATCGAACCAAAGATATTCTTGCTTACCTGGGAGAGCATAAGAAAGCAGGGCAGATTCTTTGCGGATTTTCTATGGAAACCGAAAATATGTTAGAAAACTCCAAGAAGAAATTGGAAAAGAAAAATTTGGATA
>DATCYL010000219.1:0-5766 GCA_036570305.1 Lachnospiraceae bacterium | reverse complement strand
CATAGATAGAAAAATCATTAGCTTTTAGCTCTACGATATCTCCCGGCTTATCCAATCCGGCAATTTCCACTTTTTCTGCCGCAGAACTCTCATTTTTTAAATGATAAGCAGAAACACTTTCCTCCTTTTGGATAGAAAGATTTTTGAATGTAACTGAAATCTCTTTTTTAGGTTCTATATTATGTTTTTCACTCTGATAAAAATCAAAATCATAAGCCACAATATCCGACGCTTTCATATTCTTCACTTTAGAAGCTTCTTTGATTGCTCCTATAACTTTATCTGAAGAAACGCTTTGAATATTGACCGCTACTTCTTCCGGAAAAGCACCCTGAGGAGCACTAATTTGAATAGAAATCCCACGATTTATATCCTCATATTGATAAGAATATGCCGGATATTTTTCTGTCACTTCTTTAACAACTTCTGCCTCTTTATTTTCCTCCGATACAGGAGTCTCATTTTCTTTGACCGGTGAGATCTCTGTTTCTACGCTTTTAGAATCTCCCTCACTTTTTACTTCCGTCTTATCCTCTTTTGAGGTTTCAGGCTCGCTTATCTTTGTCTCTTCCAAAGATACCACTGGCTCTGTGGAAGACAAGTCTACCTCTTTTTGTATTTCTTCTTCGCTAACTATAGCACTTTCCTCTACCGCACTACTGGCACTGATAGGAATTGTAGTCTGCGGAAGAAGACTTAACATCATAGTAACAGCCAAGACTTTTGCTAATGTGCTTCTTACTTTCATTTTTCCTCCTTCTCGGTTTTAATAACCCCAATCTAAATTTATTTTCTTCGTTTTACGTAAAGTAAAACAAGGATTCCAATAATACTTATACCACCCAAACTAAACCAAATAAAGAGATTGGTCTTATCGCCTGTAACAGGTGCCTTTCTTACCTTTCCACTTTTTTTGTATTTCTGTGTGTTCGGTTTTTCGGACTTTTTATTGCTAAGAGTTTTATTTGGTTTTTCTTTCTGCTCTGTAGGTCCCTTTGGTGGGTTACTTGGCTCCTTTGGTAAGTTTGGAACTTCCTTCGGTGGATTTGGTATATTCGGCACTTCACCCGGTGGATTTGGTGTGTTTGGTACTTCACCCGGTGGATTTGGTACCTCATTTTTCGTATTGGTTACTGTAAATCCAGATGCCGCATCACCAGTAATAGATGTCGTATAGCCCTCCATCTTATCTTCTCTTATTTCATATTGGATCTCTTTTCCATCCTTGTATTTGTCCAGATTTTCAAAAGTATAGCTCCAGTTTGTAGCACTCGATAATTCTTGACTAGCCACTTCCTTATCATCTGCATACAACCTTATAACTGCCTTATCTTGCTCCTGTCCTTGCCAAATCTTGTTTACACCAATAGAGAAAACTTCTGGCTGGTGAGTGTTGGTAATCGTTGTGTCTTCAATTTTTACCTGATAACCATCCACCTGATCTTCTGATACAGAGTATAAAATCTTATCTCCATTTGCATCGTAAGTATCCAGAGAATCAAAGCTGTATTTCCAATCTGTAGCTTCTGTAACTTTAAGATTTTTTCCTGTATCGCTACCATTTGCCAAGAGATGAACTATTACTTCTTTAGGTCGGATTCCATCCTGATTCTCCCTATCCTCCCACACTTTCTTTCCGGAAATTTCTATTTGTGGGTTAATAAGTGTATTGACCACTTTATTTCCATCATAATGAATGGTGTATTCCTTTCCATTCAACAATATTTTTTCGTTTTCCTCAAGAGCCTTACCCGAAGAGTCAAGCTCTTTAAAAGTATACACATTCTTTTGAGGACTACCGTTTGCTTCTTCAGTCTCTTTTAAATCAACAAATATAGTTTCAAAATTATTCTCAGCATCCAGCTTTTTGCTGTTTCCATAGGGTTCTCCATTTTTATAAAGCTGAACCATCACCGATTCCTTTTTTGCATTTTCTTTAGATAGTCCCACCCATTCTTTTACTACTTTATAATCCATGTAAACATCACTGGTAAAAAAGCTGATTGCTGCTGGTTCCTTTGTTAGAGTAGATTTATTTCCATTAATATCATAATCCAAAACAGGTGTAATAACATCTACTTTATTGTTATAGGCAGAAGTAATATCACTGTCTACTTTATAATTAATATCAATACGACCGCCATCACCCGGGGCAAGCGCTACTTTAGAAATAAGCATTATCATATTTGCCTCTGATGGATCTGTAACTATATCATAGTCTTCTTTCTTAAGTGATGTATTGATTTCAAAAGTTTTTCCCTCTTTAACCTTAATATAATTAATTTCAAAGTTTTCTGTCGTTTTCGCTTCTTCAAAATTCAGTGGAAACTGATTTTTACCTTCCGGCATAAAAGCTTTTCCAAAATCAAGATTTTCTTTCAACATAGGAACAAACAAAGTCGCATGGTCGATTTCTGTTGTTGTATTATTTCTGATTGTGATACGTAATATTGCCTTATCATCATTACTTAAAACAGGTGTTGTCAGCTTTTTCGTCTCTTCGGTGGACTTATCATAAATAAAAGACTGTCCACTCTTAGGTATCATCAGCTCTGACTGTGCTGTAATCTCATACGCCTGCTTTACCATGACACCCGTTCTTTCCGAAAGAGAAACCATATCCTTTCCTGAATTAATAGCGTCTCCAAATGTAGCTGTATATTTTTGCGTATTCCAATTGCTTCTATCCCATTTTTCCGCCTTAATTACGGCACCAATTTCAGCAAAATCCTTGGTAGTAAATCCAAAAAAGTCATTAATATGATAAGTTCCTGTCTTAGCTTTTTTATCTGTTTCAACTTTAAAAGAAACCTTCATACTTTTTATAGAAAAGTCTGGCTGATACTGTCCTCTCGTCTCTTGTCCGATATCAACCATATATTTCCATGCCTTAAGTTTTACACCATCTTTTTCAAACTCTCCTACATATTCAGGACTAGATAATGTTCCTTCAGTAAGGACAAGATCTTTATAAATAAAACCTTCCGGCATAATCATATAAAGAATCGGTTCTTGAAGAGGATTCCAATCCCAGTTTGCGTCGTCTATCACTCCTGAGATTTTAAAAGAATCACCTCCCATTACCTGCGTTTTATCAATTGTTCCTTTTCCATTTAAGATTTCCGGAGCTGCCGATTTTCCAACCATTTTATGTGTGTTCTCTACTCCAGCTTCTGTCCCGCTTGTATACAATTTTGCATAAGAAATTACATCTTCTTTGGTTTTTTGTTTCCAACTTCCGTAAACTCCACAGCAAATATAAGACCAGCCATAGTATTCATCATAAACATACTTATTATTAGCATTCCATGTATCTAAAAGGTCTTGCATAGGTTTAATACCATCGTAAAGAGGTGGCAGAGCACCTAATTCAACCTTAATACTCTTTATAGAATCGTTAATTCCCAATCCTAGAGCGGTATTAGTAATCAATCCTGCTACATTGGACTTTTTAAGGATATCCGCATCTGCCTCTCCCTGGCGTCCGTCTGCTGAAGTCCAATATATTTTGCCGTACTGTATATCCTTGTGATATGGAATAGTTACCCCTCGAATAATCGCAGTATTTCCCTCATCAATTGTAAGTTCCAGTGTCTTTGCCTTAGTTGCCGTCGGCAATTCATTTTTAATAAGAAGTGCTCCCAAGCGGACATTATAAGTATCGTACTTCTTCAAAGCCCAGTTTGGAGCTGAATCAACCAAAGCATGTGTTGTGATTTTTTCAGGTGTATTACCATCAATAATAGTGACCCTCATCACTGCCTGGCCATTTAAGGAGGTTCTGTCTGCATTTGGAGTGTCCTTATAAATAGTCTTTTTAAAATTCTTTAAAATGATGTTAAAAGAAGAGCCGTTTGCTCTGCCACTATTTTGCGGAACTTTTATATGTGGAATAAAAGAGAGTCCACCGGAATAAGAACCTGCCTCATCCCACTCCACAAGACTTGTCTTATTTGTTCCATCATCACTTGTTGACAAAACTTTTCCTTCTTTATTATAGAGTCTATTTTCTTCAAGTGAGATAAATTCAAGATCATTTGGATAAACAATTTCCACTGTCGTCTTACTGTTTTCTTCTGTTAATGATTTATTACCGACATTTACCGCATTTAATGTCGATGTCGTTCCGCCTTTTGATAATACTTCCGTTGCCTGATTTACATAAAAAGTATAAGTAAATGCCTGCTCGGATTTTACATCAAAAGTATGTGCATCCACATCTTTTTTTGTATCTGTACTTAGACTCACTTTGAGTATATCGGAAAGTATCTGATTAGTATCCTGATTTAAATAAGCTTCATCAATAGCAAAACAAATTTCTCCCTTAGAGGAAACATTAGTTAATGTCCCTTTTGTTTTATAAGTAACATCACCATTTTTGTTTTTACTCGGTTCCAAAGTCGCATATCCATAAGGAGCTGTTCCATTGCCAGTAGGGGCTTTTACCAATTTTTCAAAACCGGTATTTTCAATCGCTCCTTCTGTAAATGTGGCTCCCGGCAAAGTCTTTACATATAAACCATCTCCAAAATTAACTGTAAAATAAGTGTTTTCAAACTGTAAAGCAGATGGTACTGTATAATCCACATCCAATGCATAAGTTACATCCACCTTCAAGGTGGGGATTTCACCCTTTAATAAATCTGCCACCAAATTCCCTGACTCTGCTTCCCTAACAAGTAAAGAATTAAATATAAGACCTGTGGCATCTATTTCACTGGAGGCCGTGTCTAAACTTGATTCATTTGATGGCAATGTGGAAGACTCCTCCGTCTTATTGACTCCCATGTCTGTATCCACTGTAGTCGCTGTTGCATCCGGTAAAGCTCTTACCTCTTCCATCGAGGAAGGAGCGCTCACCGTTCTTTCTCCCAATGCTTCTGCGTGAGGAGAAAGCAGAAACGCATTTCCCAGTATCATGCAGAACATAAGTGTAAAGATCAGTAGCCTTTCCGCAATTTTTTTAGGATTCATAGGCATTTCTCCTTTTCAATTAATAATTTTCTTCCTTCCAAGCGGATATCTCTCATACACAATCCATCAAAAATAAGCCGGACCATCCATAATTGGTGAACAAGAATGGTTAGCCCGGCTTAAAAATCAGTTATCAATAGTTGTCCATCAAAAGCAGAGAGGAAAACCTCTCTGCCTATTTGAATGTTGATCCTTGCTACATGCGTAGCCAGATATCCAAAGTATCCACTCTTCTCTTAATGGGATACCTTCTTGTATTTGTCTTTACTATAGCAGAGAGCTACTACAATGTCAAATTATCATAGCTAGTTGGGGCTAGTAATTTTAAGCGATATTTCTACTCTTCATCATCTTCTAATCTACGACGTTTACGTCCCACCAGTGCCAGCAAAGAAGAGCCGGATAGCATCACAAGTCCTGCAAGTCCTCCTACATTAGAAACGTCTCCTGTCTTTGGAGCTTTTTTTGTTTTCGAGTTAACTTGCTTATCAGAAGTTTTTGTTTTACCAGAATACTTCTCTGAAGAATTCGTATTGCTTGTGTTTCCTTTATCATTCTCTCCGTTACTATTCTCTTTCAAAGAATCTTTATTTCCATCTTTCCCGCTTCCGCCTTGACTAGTATCTTTATTAGAATTTTTCTTTGTTTCCTCAGAAATACTATCTTTATCAGTATCTTCTTTTGGCTTATCTGCTGGATCTACAAGGTCTGCCACTCCATCATTATCCTTATCTGTGATAGTAGTGCCATCATCATCGGATTCCTTATCATTATTGATTCCGTCTCCGTCTG
>DATCYL010000218.1:0-30221 GCA_036570305.1 Lachnospiraceae bacterium | reverse complement strand
AAAAATTTGATAAAACATATTGTGTGGGATATCAGGTACATCATGAGGATTGGTCCCCATTTCCGCGTGTCAATTATTTAAGACAGAAATTTTTGGATGAAAAATACTGGATTGATATTGAAAGATTGCGCCTGGTTACAGAGACTTATAAAAAGTATGAAAACAAGGTACCGAGAAAGATTTTGTGTGCACGGGCCTTTGAAAATGTATTGTTAAATACCACACTTTATATTTATGATCAGGATTTGATCGTGGGTGAAATCGCAGCACCTGCAAAGGCATCTCCAATTTTTCCGGAATTTTCTGTAAATTGGATTATCGATGAGATTGAAAATTCTCCTTTTGAGGAACGTGCTCACGATGAGTTTTACATCAGAAATGATGAGGAACGTGCAGAGATTGTGGAATTGTGTAAATGGTGGCAGGGTAGGACAGTTGCAGATCTTATTGAATCAAGATTAAATGAAGATCAGTTAAAAGGTTCTGAGGTAGGTGAAAAAATTTTCCAGACAAATCTTTATCATTATGCAGGGGCAGGTCATTTAGCTATTGATTATAAACATTTGATGAGCGTTGGATTTGATGGATTGATTCAAAAGGCTCAAGAAAAAATACAGCAGCTCAGCATGAGAGATGTGGAATATAATGATAAGAAGGAATTTTATGAAGCTGTGATTATTATGCATGAAGCTGCAAAAAAATATATGGAGCGTTATGCAAAGTTAGCAGAAGAAAAAGCTAAAAGTGAAAAAAATAAAAAGAGAAAAAAAGAGCTTGAAGACATTGCTAAGACTTGCTATGCGGTTGCAGGACCGGCTCCAAAAACATTTTGGCAGGCTCTACAATTATTTAATGTTGCAACAGAACTTTTGAAGGTGGAGGGAAATGGACACTCTATTTCTTACGGAAGAATGGATCAATGGTTATATCCTTTCTATGAAGCGGATGTAAGAGAGGGAAACATAACAAAGGAATTTGCACTGGAATTATTAGAAGTAGAATATGTAAAAATGAATAATGCTACTAAGTTGAAAGACAAAGGAAGCATGGCACTTCGCAATGGGCGTGGATTTGGTGGCGAAAGTTTAACTATTGGAGGTGTGGATAGAGACGGAAATGATGCTACTAACGATTTGACTATGTTGATGCTGGAGGCATCTGCTCATACAAGAATGATGAATCCATGGGTATGTGTCCGCATGCATGAAAATACTCCCTATGAATTGAAAGTAAAAGCTGTGGAATGTATTAGAGCTGGATATGGACATCCGAAGCTTTTTAATGATGTACCTACAATTAGAGGTATGATGAGAAAGGGAATGACTCTGGAAGAAGCAAGAGACTACTGTGTAGTAGGCTGTGTGGAAATAGATTTACCGGGAAAAGAGTATGGATGGCACGATGCAGCTTATGTAAACACACCTAAAATGATGGAAATGGTAATAAATGGTGGTCGTAGTATGAATACAGGAAAGCAGTTAGGACCTGATAGTGGTTCCTTAAAGACGTATCAGTCCTTTGAGGAGGTACTTGAGAGTGTAGATAAACAATTTACCTATTGGACAGACCAGATGTGTAGCTCACTTTGTGTTATTGATAATGCACATAGGGCTAGAAAACCGCTTCCTTATGTTTCTGCATTTTATCAGGATTGTTTAGAAAGTGGACATGATCTTACAGAGGGCGGTGCGAAGTATAATGGAATAGGACCACAGGCAAGTGGAATGGCAACTTGTTGTGATATTTTATGTACTATCAAACAGTTAGTTTTTGAAGAAAAGGTATGTACGGGAGAAGAACTTTTGCAGGCTTTGAAGGATAATTGGGTAGGACATGAAAAATTATATGCATTGGTAAACAGCTCTAAGGTTCATCATTATGGAAATGATGATGACTATGCAGATGAGTTATTTAAATATATGTTTGAGTGCTATTGTAAAAATATAGCGGGAAGGACGACGCCAAGAGGGGGGCAGTTCAATCCTGGTGTTTATTCTGTAAATGCGAATGTGGCAATGGGAATGAATACAAATGCATCGGCAGATGGACGTAAAAAGGGGGAGGCTATTTCTGATAATATGGGACCGGTTCATACTGATTTTGGCTCCCATGATATTAGTGGACCGACTGCCCTTGTAAATTCCCTGTCTAAAGTGGACCATAGTCTTGCATCTAATGGTACTTTAATGAATCTTAGATTCCCTGAAGATGCGGTATCAGGCGTTGAAGGAAGAGACAATCTGATAAGCTTTATCGAAGAATACATGAATAAGGGTGCTATGCACGTACAGTTTAATATTATGAGTGCTGAAACTATGAAAGCTGCACAAAAAAATCCAGAGGACTATAAAGATATGTTAGTGCGTGTTGCTGGTTATAGTGCTTATTTTGTAGAACTTGGAAAACCATTACAAAAGGATTTAATACAAAGGACAGAACTTCATTTTTAAAAATAGGACAATTTAAATAAAAGTTTAATAGGGGACTGTCACATTAGTAATTTAGGTAAATATTTTTGGTGCTATTTTACTTAATGTGATAGTCTTCGGATAGGAGAATAGATGCTATGTCGTTTGAAATTGCTTTTATATTAGTAGGTTTAATGCAGATTTTTGGCTTTTTCGTACAAGGATGCACGGGATTTGGATGTACAGTAATTGCGGCACCCGTTACAAACGGATTATTAGGAACAGCCGAAGGTGTTCCTTACGGAACATTGATTACACTTCCTTTTTTGTATTTTTTAGGAGTAAAGGCCAGAAAAGAAGTTTCTTGGAAAGACTTGTTAAAAATTATTGTTTTGTGTGCACCGGGAATCCTAATTGGTAATTATTTGTTTTTTACAATTCCGGAGCTGGCAGCAAAATTAGCTATTGGTGCCATGGTAACTCTAATTGCCCTTATGAACATTGTAAAACATATCATTAATCCTTTGGTACTTAAGAAGCAAGTAGTGGAGGAAACAGTTGATACTACAGGTAAGAAAATTTTTCGTTATGGTTGCTTGATTTTAGGTGGAATCGTACATGGAGCATTTAATATTGGCGGTCCTCTTATTACTGTGTACACAATTGAGGCAGTAAAGGATAAAAAGAAATTTAGAAATACTATGAATATGGTATGGGTTATCTTAAATACATGGAATGCAATTACCCAGTACAGAAATGGAGCTTGGAATATACATTTGGGAAGTGCTTTATTAGTAGGAATTCCTTGTGCCGCTTTAGGATTTTTCTTAGGAATGGCATTTCTAAAGAAAATTAATAAGGAAACATTCCTGCGCATTGTTTATTGTGTATTACTTTTTATTGGTCTTAGTATGTTAATTACAAATATAAAGGTTTTGTTGTAGAAATAGGATAAGAAGAAATAAAATATTATAATACTAAAAAGAAAGGATATGTGATAATTAGAATTATCTATCACACAAGAGGAGAAATGAAAGAGTTTACTTTTAAAATCCCACAAAACGTTGAATTTGGCATAGGAAGCTTAAAAAAGTTGTCGACTATTTTAAAAGAGAATGAAACGGGACATGTTTTATTAGTATCAGACAAAGGGTTGGAAAGCGTAGGAATCGTAAAGAAGGTACGGGATATTATAAAAGAAAGCGATGTTGATTGTACAACTTATCTGGGAGTTTTACCAAATCCAACAGTAGAAATTGTAAATGAAGCGACACAATTATATGGGGAATGCGGTGCAGAAAGTATTGTTGCTTTGGGCGGAGGAAGTTCTATCGATGTTGCAAAAGCTGTAAGTGTACTTGTAAGATATGGTGGAAAAATTACAGATTACGAGGGAGTAGGTAAGGTGCCCGGACCTACATTACCTATAATTGCTATTCCGACTACAGCTGGGACAGGAAGTGAAGTCACGGCATCGGCAGTAATTGTAGATGAAGCAAGAAACTATAAACTATCTGTTATGAGTTATGATATGTTACCCAAGTATGCGATTTTGGATCCGGAACTGATTATGACAATGCCAGAATCTATTGCCGCAGCATGTGGAATTGATGCGTTGATTCATGCTATAGAAGCGTATATATCTGTTTTTGCCTCTCCTTTTTCAGATGCTATGGCAGAGAAGGCTATGGAATTGATTGGAAAATATATTCGTCGTTATGTGGCTAATCGTCAGGATGAGGAGGCTGCTTGTGCTATGATGACAGGCTCAAATTTTGCAGGAATTGCATTTGCTTGGGCAAAATTAGGTAATGTACATGCAATGAGCCATCCGGTGAGTGCTCATTTTCATGTGGCTCATGGGGTAGCTAATGCAGTTCTTTTGCCTACAGTTTTAGCATATAATGCATTGGCTGATAAGGGGAAATATGAAAAAATTTATAATTATATTTCAAAGGTTCAAGTAGACTCGTCCAGATTTGAACCAGAAATGTTAGTGGAGGAAATAAAAAGACTAAATAAAGCTCTAAATCTTCCGTTATCCCTGTCAGAAGTCGGAGTAGAAGAGGATAAAATTGAAACTATGGCAAAAGATGCTATCCAGACAGTAAATGTAAAAGCTAATCCTAGGCAGACAAGTTTAAAGGATATGATTGATTTGTACCGTAAAGCTATGTAAGAAAAATTTAAAAATTCTAAATTAGTTAGATATTATGAAAGAAAACAAGTATAAAAGTTGTTGTTAAGAGACTTTTATACTTGTTTTTTTAAGAGATTATAAGTCTATTGTAAATATATCTTAATTTAGTAATAAAGCAAATTACCAATCTGCCAAAATCCAATCTTCCGGGGCATCAGAAACAGTGGATTTTCTAATTACAAGGCGTCCGTCTTTTTTTATACTTTTCAATTTATAGGAATCATCTCCCTCGATAAGACTGAATAAAATTTTAGCGGCATCAATTCCCGCATGTCTTTTAGAAATGTGAATTGTAGAAAGGGAGGGTTCTATCATACTGGAAAAAAAGACATCGTCATAACCGATTACTTTGATATCATGCGGGACTTTTTTTCCATATTCCTTTAACAATTTCAAAGCTCCTACTGCCATTTGATCATTAGCAATGAAGACACCGTCAAGGTCAGGCACATCTTTTAATAATTGTTTCATTGATAAATATCCGCTTTGATGTGTATAATCTCCTTTACTCATTTGGATAAGAGGGTTGAAATCAATTTTATATTTGCGAGCGCATTCTAAAACTCCGTTAGTTCTGTCAATGGCAACTTGAAGAGTATCAGGGCCGGCTATATAAGTTATTTTTTTGCAGCCGATATCAATGAGATGTTTAATTGCCATTTTTGTGTTTTCCTCACAATCATAGTAAACGGAAGTGATTCCATATGCGGAAAAATCACGTTCAAGACTTACAAGGGGGGTAGGTTTATATTGATTTACCATAGAAACAATCTCACCAAGATATTCCCCGGCATAGTCCTTTGCGACGCAGGATACAAAGAGAATACCATCTACTCTGCTTCGAACAAGTTGTTCAAAAAGTTTTCTTTCAGTTCTTAAAGCTTTATTATTTTCGGAGAAACCTCCAACATCACAAATAATGGTCTGATATCCGAATTGATTTGCAACCATATTTATTCCTTTGACAATATTAGGATAAAAGACTCCACATATATCCTCAACAATAACTCCAATAGTGCCGGTTTTATTTGCTTTCATTCCTCGTGCTATAGGATCTGCCTGGTAGGAAAGCTGCTTAGCTGCATTATAAACTTTTTCGGACAGCTCAGGACTTACATATCTTGTTCGATTTAAAACATTTGAAACTGTGGATATCGAGACTCCGGCCAGTTTTGCTACATCTTTTATACCACTCATCGTATATACCTCGTAAATGTAAAATTAAAAAACGTTTTTTGAAAAAATATATATTTATTATAAGGTATTAGGTTAGACAAGTCAAAACAAGAAAAATGTTAAAAATTCATAAAAAATAATTGACAAAAACGTTTTTTTGAGATAACATACACTAAACAAGAAAAACGTTTTTCCAAAGAAAAGTATAATTTATAGAAGTGCAGGGAGAAGAAAAGATAATAAAGAGAGAAAACTGTAATTAGGGAGGGGGATTTATGAATTCAGTAAGAAGATTGTCCCAAAAAGCATTAAAAAATGGAAAGGGGATCCTTAGATTAGCTCCGACATGGGTACCTAGATCGTTTTGTCGTCCGGGGAAAAGAATAAAATTGGCTCCGGAAGATTACAATATTTTAGGGGAGCGGGGAGGTATTGATGAAAGATGGTTCTCGTCGACTACATGGGCAGAAAATGGTCCCAATACACCAAAAGATGAAGGTCTTAGCTATGTGATTGTGGATGAAAAAGATGAAGAACGTCTTTTGCTAAGAGACCTTATAGATGAGATGGGAGCTGAAGTTATTGGAAGTTATTTATGGGATAAGTACCATAAATGGCCTATGTTTTCAAAGTTTTTTGATAATATGGGACCTTTACCTCACCATATCCATCATAGAGATGAGCATGCAAAACTTGTAAATGCGGACGGTAAGCCGGAGATGTATTTTTTTCCATCACAATTAAATAATCATGGAGGAGAATTTCCATTTACATTTTTTGGTTTTAATCCGGAAACTACAAAAGAAGAAGTGTTGGATGCTCTAAAACAATTCTCAAAAAAGGATAATAATATATTGGCATTATCCCGTGCATATAAGTTAGAGCCGGATACAGGATGGGATGTGCCTCCGGGGCTCATGCATGCTCCGGGAAGTCTGTGTACTTATGAACCGCAGTTTGCTTCGGATGTATATGCCATGTATCAGTCAGTACTTCTAAACGGTCAAGTTGTGGAGACTGATTTATTATGGAAAAACACCCCTGAGAAAGAGGTTGGAAATTATAATTATTTATTGGATGTCATTGACTGGGATTTAAACGTAGATCCAGATTTTCATAATAAGAGATTTATGAGACCTTTACCTGTAAAGCCATTAAAAGAAATGGAGGCGGAAGGATATATTGATGAGTGGATTTGCTATAAGAGTAGTTTAGTTTGTGCAAAGAGACTTACTATTTTACCCGGTAAAAAAGTAACTATTAAAGATTCTGCACCTTATGGTCTAATTTGTATCCAGGGACATGGAACAATTGGAGAAATGGAGTTGGAATCACCGGCACTCATTCATTATGGAGAATTAACTCATGATGAATATTTTGTAACAGAGAAGGCGGCTATAGAAGGGGTGACTTTTACAAATTATTCAACTACTGATCCAATTGTTATTTTAAGGCATTTTGCTGAAAATAAAGACTTAGAAATGCTGTGTGGAAATAAAAAGTAAGATAACAGGGAGATTTTAAATGAACGATGAAAAATATATTCTTTCGGTATCGGGTATAGAAAAATCATTTGCAGGTGTTGCTGTGTTAAAAGGTGCCGAGCTTCATGTAAAAGCGGGAGAAATACATGCATTAATGGGAGAAAACGGAGCCGGCAAATCGACTTTGATGAAAATAATAATGGGTATTTATAGTAAGGATGCAGGGGAGATATTTCTTGATGGTCATTCGGTTTGTCCTCATTCATCAAGAGAGGCTTTATCTATAGGAATTTCAATGATTCATCAGGAACTTAGTCCTATCCCGGAGATGACGGTTTCTGAAAATATTTTTTTAGGAAGAGAAAAAAGGAAATATAGGGGATTACCGATAGTTGATAAAAAATATTTAAATGATGCTACTTGGAAGTTGCTGGAAAAATATAATTTAAATGAATTTATAAAACCGACTATGAAGATGAAACATTTGAATATAGCCCAAATTCAAATGATGGAAATTTTAAAGGCTATTTCCTATGATTCGAAAGTTATTATTATGGATGAACCTACTTCTTCCTTAACAGAAAAAGAAACGGAAATTTTATTCTCCATTATAGATAGATTAAAAAAACAAAATGTAGGTATTATATATATATCACATAGAATGGAAGAAGTATTTCAACTGTCAGATAGGATTTCGGTTTTAAGGGATGGTTCTTTTATAGGTTGTGTTGAAACAAAGGCGGCTTCCCGTGAAGAGTTAGTAAATATGATGGTGGGACGTGAATTGGAGGGAGGATACCCCAAAAACACGGTGGCAAGCAACAAGATAGTTTTATCAATAAGAAATTTTAATAAAAAAGGTGTTTTTAAAGATGTTAATTTTGATTTGCATCAGGGGGAGATATTGGGGTTTTATGGTTTGGTCGGAGCAGGAAGAAGCGAAGTTATGAGAGCTCTGGTTGGATATGATCGTAAGGATTCAGGAGAAATCCGCATTGATGGAAAAATAGTTAAAATTAATCATTCTGAAGATGCAATCAAAAACCATATTATTATGACACCTGAAGATAGAAAAATGTTGGGTTTAGCTTTGTGTAGGAGTATTAAGGAAAATGTTTCTGTACAAAATTATGACAAAATATCCAGATTATCTTTTATTAGAAAAAGAAAAGAAAGAGAATTGGTTAAATCATATGTAGATGATATGTCAACAAAGATGAATTCAATTGAAGATTTGGTTTCCAGTCTATCAGGAGGAAATCAGCAAAAGGTTGTTTTAGCAAAGAGTCTGTTGTCTAACCCTAAAGTACTGATTATGGATGAGCCGACCAGAGGTATTGATGTAGGAGCAAAGTCTGCAATTTATAAGATTATGGTAGATCTGGCAAAAAAAGGAATTGCTATCATAATGATTTCTTCTGAACTGCCGGAATTAATTGGAATGAGTGACCGGATTATTGTTATGGCGAATGGTATGATTCGGGGCGTGTTAAGCGGGGAAGAAGCAAGATCTCAAAATATAATCGTTAACTATGCATTCGGAGGAAATAAAGATGTTAAAGAAAAATAATTTAGGAAAAAGCATCCGACAATTTGCCTTACTCTTTGTGGTTGTAATTATCATAGTAATAATGAGTATTATCAGTGATACGTTCCTTACATCAACTAATATCATTAATATTTTAAGGCAAATATCGTTGAATGGGATTTTAGCAGTAGGTATGACTTTTGTGATTCTAACGGGAGGGATTGACTTATCGGTAGGTTCGGTGGTGGCTATATCAGGAGTGATATCCGGTTCACTGCTTATGAAAGGTTTTAATAGTCCAATAGCAATTTTAATAGCACTTCTGTGTTCGCTTTTGTTAGGGCTTATTAATGGATATCTAATAGCCTATATTAAGTTTCAACCCTTTATAGCAACTCTATCAACGATGACGATTGGAAGAGGCTTTGTTTTAGCCTATGCAGATGGAAAACCTTTTACTATCTCTGATGAAGGCTTTAAAAAAATAGGACAAGGCTACTTTTTTGGAATACCGATACCGGTTATTTTGCTTATAGTAGCAGTAATTATAGCATTGATTGCGTTAAATGCAACAACATTTGGAAGATATGTTTTTGCAATAGGTGGTAATGTGGAGGCAGCCAGATTTTCCGGAGTAAGAACCAGACGTATACAATTGATGGTTTATGTAATATCTTCAATATGTGCATGGATGGTTGGATTGATTTTGGCAGCCAGAATTAGTTCAGGACAGCCTACGGCAGGTGAATCCTATGAAATGGATGCTATTGCGGCAACAGCAATCGGCGGTACAAGTATGAGTGGTGGAACAGGATCTCTTTATGGAACAATTTTAGGGTTTGCAATTATAGGCCTTTTAAGTAATTCCATGAATTTGTTAAATATTAATTCATTTTACCAACAAATTGTGAAAGGTTTATTAATTATAGTAGCAGTATTTTTGGATATGAAGTCCAAGGAAAGAAGTAAATAATGTGTGAGTAGTTTTTTAGTTTCTTATATAAAATTTTAAGGAGGAAATAAGATGAAAAGAACAAAGGTTACAGCTATTTTGACAGCAGCGTTTGTGGGTTTGAGTTTAATAGGATGTGGTGCATCCGGTACAGACGAAAGCAAGACAGAGAAAAAGAGTAGTACGACAAAAGAAACAGATAAGGGAGGGGACAGTAAAGAAGAAAGTACAGATAAGAAAGAGGTATCTATGAGTCTGGAGGAAATAGTTAAAAAAGTTTCTGAAGGTGATAATAAAGGAATAACAATAGGATTTTCATCAAAGGATAATTCGGATCAGTTTGTAAAACAGATTGCAGATGCAGCTCAGAAGGAGGCAGATGAGCTAGGCATTAAGTTAATTATGAATGATGCAGGAGGAGATGTAAATAGACAAATTAACGATGTGGAAACCTTGATTGCACAAGGTGTTGATGCGATTGTTGTAATTCCACAATCAGTGGAAGGAAGTGCTCCTGTTGTCTCAATGTGCAATGAAGCAGGTATTCCTATTATTGTAGATAATGGTGATATTCAGGATAAAAATTATACTGGTTTTGTAGGTTGTACAGATCAAGAATCGGGTGAAATTTTAGGTCAATGGTTTGTTGATAATTTAGAAAAGGAATCAAATGTATGTATTCTTGAAGGACCTATGGGACAGTCAGGACAGGTAGGAAGATATGCTGGTTTTGAAAAGGTGGGCGTGATGGACAACTTTAATGTTTTAGCGTGTCAGACAGCTAACTGGAAAAGAGATGAGGCTATGTCTTTAGTAGAGGATTGGCTGACTACATATGGTGATAAATTGGATGCTATTATTTGTGAAAATGATGATATGGCAATCGGAGCAATGTCTGCTTGCGAAGCAGCAGGAAGAACAGATATTATTATCGGTGGAGTAGATGGTCTTGATGAAGCTGTTTCGGCAGTCAAAGCTGGAAAGCAAGGGATTTCTGTATTGCAAGATTCTGATGGTCAGGGAAAAATCGGTGTCGATGTTGCTGTACTCGCAGCTAGAGGAGAGGCTGTTCCTTATGATACAAGAATCCCTTTTAAGGCAATTACAAAAGAAAATGTAGATGCGTATCTTGAAAGTGGAGTAGATGCTTTGTCATAAAAATATTTAGTATCATAAAACTTATCTGGTAGATGTGGCATCACAACAGGAACGAAAATGGGACTTTATGTGGTGCCACATTTCAAAAATGAGAAAAGAGGTGTTTTTTTGCTTAGAAATATACCTAAGATTTTACCGCCGGATCTAGTGAAAAATATGATGGAAATGGGGCATAGTGATTTTTTAGTCATAGCAGATGCAAATTTTCCGGGAAAGGCACATGCAAAGAAGATTATACGTATGGACGGAATTATGATTCCAGATTTACTAGATGCAATTCTTAAGGTGTTTCCTTTAGATAATTTCATAGAGTATCCGGTCAAATTAATGAAAAACTTGCCGACAGAGCCCACGCCGAAAGCATGGGAAATATATAGGAAATTGTTGAAAAAGTATGATATAGATTCGGCTTTTTCGGAGTTTGAATTTTTAGAAAGACTGTCTTTTTACCAATATACGGCAAGTGCTTATATGGTAATCCAGACGGGCGATGAAGCGAGATACGGAAATATCATTTTGCAAAAAGGTGTATGCTGATATGAAATTTGAGGATGAAAAAAGATATATTGGGAATCTTGATCAGTTGATGAGAGTAAAAAAAATAAGAATGGAGGATGGAAAAGCAGACTCTGTTCAAATGCTGGATGTTCAAAATGCTTCAGGTTTACACTTTTATGTAAATATAAGCAGGGGGATGGATATTCCTTACATTGATTATAAAGGGGAAAATCTGGCGTATATTTCTCCATCGGGAATAGTCTCTCCAACATATTTTGATGATAAAGGGTTGGGTTTTTTAAAGTCTTTTACAGCGGGATTTTTAACAACATGTGGACTTAAAATGGCAGGAGCTCCCTGTGATTATGAAAATAATTCGTACGGGTTACATGGGAATATTTCTCATATTCCGGCTGAAGAGATTTCTTATAAAATTGTAGAAAATGAAGAAAATCCTTATATAAATATAGAAGGAAAAATGCGAGACGAGATCATTTTTGGAGATCGACTGGTGCTCAGAAGAAATATTAAATGTTTTTATAAAGATAAAAAAATTCTTTTGCATGATCGGGTTAAAAATGAAGGTTATAAAAGATCAAGGCATATGATTTTATATCACTGCAACTTAGGATATCCTCTTTTATCACCTGATACAGAGCTTTTTATACCGTCAATAGAAGTAAGGGCACGTGATAAACATGCAAAAAAATATATATGCGAGTGGGAAACGTTGCAGGAGTCGGATTCTGATTTTAGAGAAATGTGTTATTACCATAAATTGCAGGGAGATGATAAGGGGTATTCTTCTGTGGCAGTCTATAATCCACATTTAAATATGGGATTGTCAATTAAATTTAAAGTAACTACGCTGGATTATTTTGTTCAATGGAAAATGATGGGAGCAGGGGATTATGTTTTAGGATTGGAACCATCAAATACAACGATTGATGGAATCAGTGATGCGGTAGAAAATGGTTCTATGAAATACTTGGACGCACAGGAAGAAATTGATTATTATCTTGAGTTTTGCATATTAAATGGTCGTGAAGAATTTGATGCTATAAAACTAAAATATGGGAGGTAATGAGATGAATCAGGAACAAGAACTGATTATGAAAGCGAATGAAGCTTTGGATAATAGATTAGAGGAGGCAAAAAAAAGCGGAAACCTTATAGTGAAAAATCCTATAAAGGAGGAATCTGTTATTAGAGAAACCTTTGAAAAATCAAAAGGTATTTTCAGATTATTTCCAGCCTTTGTGCCAAGAAGATTTGGAAAGGCAGGGCATAGACTAAAATTGCATCCGGATGATTATTTTGCCTTTGGCATGGAGAGAGGTTCTATCACAGAAAGGTGGTTTGCATCTACCATTGCAGCTCAAAACGGTCCGAAAGCAAAAGCTGATGAAGGGATGTCTTATGTGTGTGTTGACTACGATACAGAAGACAAATTTTCCCTGAGAGATGCAGTAAAGGTATTAGGTAAAGATTTAGTGGGTAAAGAATTAATGGATAAGTATTTCGGTTGGCCTATGTATTCTAAATTTTTTGATAATGAAAATCCGTTGTTTCATCACGTGCACTTAACCTTTGAGGATGCAGCAAGGATTGATAAATTAGGAAAGCCGGAGTGTTATTATTTTCCAAAACAGCTAAATAATTACTTTGGGGAGGCTGGATATACCTATTTTGGTTTTGATCCGGATATTAAAAAAGAAGAGGTAAAAGAAAGAATTTTAAAATTTGCAGAGGATGATACGCGTATTACGGAGTTATCTCGTGCATATAGGGTGGAATTGGGAACAGGGTGGTATACTCCGGCAGGGGTTATTCATGCACCGGCGTCGGTATTGACCTATGAACCCCAATGGAATTCAGATGTAAATTCAGTATATGAAAACATTGTTTCAGGAGAAGTTTATCCGCCGGAAATGTTGGATGAGGAACTGCCAAAAGATAAAAAAACGGTGGAAGATGTGTTGAACTTATTGGATTGGGAGAAAAATGTAGATGAACATTACAGGAAACATTACTTTAGGAGACCAATCGTAGAAAAAGAATGTAAGGAGTATACGTCTAAATGGATTACCTACGCGAATCCTTATATTGCAGCAAAAGAGCTGACAATCAATCCGGGACAAAAAGCTCTTATTAAAGATGGTGCTGCCTATGGATGTATCTTCATTCAAGGACATGGGAAATTCGGTATGTATGATGCTGAATCAGCAACACTTATTCACTATGGACAACAAAGTTCTGATGAATTTTTTGTGTCGGAACAAGCTGCTAAAGAAGGTGTTTTAATCATAAATGAAAGTAGAGTAGAACCGCTAGTACTCTTAAAGCATTTTGGACCTAACTGCCCGGATGTGCCCAAGGAGGTCTAGTATAAAAAACAAAGAAAGCTTGAGTATTTTGTCTGTTGATAGGAATCAGAACAGATATTAAGAAAGGGAGGGTAGAAGATTGAAATACTTTATGGGATTAGATAATGGGGGGACGACAACGAAAGCTGCTTTGTTTGATGCAGGGGGAAAGCAGATAGCTGTATGTAGTATGGATACAAAAGCCATCACAGAAAAGCCTGGATTTGTGGAAAGAGACATGGAGGAAATGTGGGATGCAAATTGCAGGGTAATAAAAGGTGTTTTAGAGAAGGCGGGAATTTCTGGTGAAGATGTGTCAGGTATTGGTATTTGTGGCCATGGTAAAGGGTTGTATTTATGGGGAAAAGATAATCAACCGTGCCGTAAGGGAATAATTTCTACAGATAACAGAGCCTATAAGTATGTTGAAAAATGGAAAGAAGACGGTACGGAAGATAGAGTCTATAAAATATCTTATCAGCATATAATGAGTTGTCAGCCGGTGTCTTTGCTTGCTTGGCTTAAAGATAATGAGCCGGAAAATTACAGCAATATAAAATATATTTTTGAATGTAAAGACTATGTGCGATTCAGACTTACAGGAGAAGCAAAAGCAGAAATTACAGATTATTCGGGTGCTAATTTTTTAAATCTTTCTACGGGGAAGTATGATAAAGAATTATTAAAATTATTTGATATTGTAGAAGTAGAAGAAGCGCTACCGCCTTTAATTTATTCAGATGAAGTTGCGGGATATGTAACAAAAGAAGCTGCTATAAAATGTGGCTTAAAGGAGAAAACACCGGTTGTAGGAGGATTTTTTGATATCTGTGCATCTGCTGTTGCTTCAGGTGTTATAAATCCGGATAATATATGTAT
The DNA here is from genome assembly GCA_036570305.1 of Lachnospiraceae bacterium. Taxonomy (GTDB): domain Bacteria; phylum Bacillota; class Clostridia; order Lachnospirales; family Lachnospiraceae; genus JAQVHQ01. The sequence goes on along the minus strand of DATCYL010000218.1, from coordinate 15,572 downwards.
GATAGCAGGGACTTGGTCCATTAATGAATATATAAGCCAACAACCGATTTTAGATGGAAAGATACAGATGAATTCATTGTTTTGTATACCGAATTATTATTTGATAGAGGAGTCAAGTGCAACGTCGGCTGGAAATAATGAGTGGTTTATTAACCAACTTTTGCCGGAAGTAAAAGAAGAGAGAAAAAAGATGAAGTCGAATATTTATGAGATGGTGAACAAATGGGTTGAAGAGATTCCTGTTAAAGATTTTGTCCCGGTTTTTCTTCCATTTTTAATGTCCTCTAATGTACATCCAAATGCCAAGGCCTCTTTCATAGGATTAAATGTCTCACATAGCAGAAAATATTTGGTCAGAAGTGTCTATGAAGGAATTGCTTTCAGCCATCGTTATCATTTGGAAAAGTTATTGGAAAGCAAAAAGGAAATGCCAGGTTGCATCAGATTATCCGGAGGTGCAGCTAAATCCAAAGTTTGGGTGCAAATGTTTGCAGATATTATGCAAATACCTGTAGAAACAGTAGAGTCAGATGAAGTTGGTGCTCTTGGATGTGCGATTGCGGCTGCTAAAGCGACGGGAGAGTATGTGAGTTTAGATGAGGCAATTAAAAATATGACAACAATAAATAAGGCGGTAGAGCCTAATTTGTCAAATAAGGAAATATACAATAAAAAATATCAGATTTATCTGGAAGCTATTCGGTGTTTAGATGGTCTATGGAATAGTATGCAGGATTTGGTAGAGTCATTATAGGAAAAAAGTTGTATTTACAAAGGATAGTTTGTGAATAAAATGTCTGTGATAAACAAAGGCGAAAAGCTAGGTTGGAAAGCTTTTCGCCTTTGTTTTTTATGTATAGTATACAATTAGGCACAAAAGAATAAGGACTAGTTTCTAGAGGATGCAGAAAATTAGTATAAGCTGGAGAGTAGCTGTTATCAGCAATAGTGATTGTTGTAATTATGAATTTGGATGGATAAATATGTGTTATACTATATAAAGAAACTGCTTAAAGAGAGGAATACATTTTGTTTAGCTAAAAGGGAAAACTGCAATAAGTATAGCCGGACAATTTCTTTAGATTAAGAGAGAAGATTATTATTAAAAAGGAGGATATCATGAAAGTATCATTTTTAGAACCACTTGAAATTAGTAAGGAGAAACTGGTAAAGGTAATTGATGAAAAAACAAAGGGACTTGTGGAGTGCACTTATTATGATGATAGGAATGAAAATCCTGAGGTTTTGTTAGAAAGAAGTAAGGATGCAGATATTGTTGTGCTTTCCAATATGAAATATGGAAGAGATATCATAGAAAAACTTCCAAACCTCAAAATGATTTGTGTTGCTTTTACGGGTGTGGATTTGATAGATATAGAATATTGTAAAGAAAGAAATATAAATGTATGTAATTGTGCAGGGTATTCAACAGTAGCGGTGGCAGATCTTGTTTTTGGATTTGTGGTTGCCTTATCAAGAAATATGTATAGATGCAACGAAGTGGTTAGACAGGGAGGAACAAAAGCCAATTTAGTAGGTTGGGAGTTGGAAGGAAAGCGCTTTGGAGTTATAGGTAGCGGGGCGATTGGAAGCAGGGTATTGCAAATTGCACAGGCATTTGGATGTGAGACTGTGGCATATAGCAGGACGCCAAAAGATATTTCAGGAGTTACCTTTATGTCTATGGAGGATGTATTAAGGACTAGTGATATTGTATCTATTCATGTTCCTCAAACAGCAGAGACAATAGGATTGATTGGGAAAGAGCAGATTGCTATGATGAAGAAGGATGCAATTTTGATTAATTGCGCACGAGGACCAATCGTTGATAGTAGGGCTTTGGAGGAAGCATTAAATGAGAATCGTCTTGCAGGGGCCGGAATTGATGTTTTTGAACAGGAGCCACCAATAGCAGAAGATTATGTGCTCTTTAAAGCAAAGAATTTAATAGCAACGCCTCATGTCGCATTTGCATCTGTACAGGCATTTGAAAAGAGAGCCGCTATTGTAGGAGAGAATATTCGTAAATGGATAGAAGGGACTCCACAGAATAAAATCTGTTAAGGATTTTTACATAGAAAGGGAAAGAAGCTGGTATAGTTTTCAAGAAAAAGTAATAATGAAAGCCACATTCAGTGGTGGTGAGTATAGATAGAAGAATCTCGAATAGCTAAAGAGATTCTTCTATCTGTTTGTGTTTTATTAAAAGGATTTACTATTTAGAAATGTTTAGTATACTAATAATATGAATAAGTTTACTCTCAATACTATAGTTAAAAATGTAGTAGAATATCTTGAAATAAACCAGAAAAGAGGAATTGTTTATGAAATATGATTTTGAATCAATAATTGATCGTGGGGGAACGGGGGCTCTTGCTATTGAGGGAGCGGGACTATATACGGATATGGCTCCGGAAAAACCGGAGCAAGGGTTTGATTTTATTCCAATGTGGGTTGCGGATATGAGTTTTGCAACGGCACCAGCCGTGACAGAGGCTCTTATGAATAGAATAGGGCATCCCTTATATGGTTATTATCTGCCTAAAGAAGCTTATTTTGATTCGATTATAAGGTGGCAGGAAAAACACCATAAAGTAGATGGGCTAACTAGAGAAGCAATTGGATACGAAAATGGTGTGCATGGATGCATTTCTACCTGTGTGGAAACTTTTACAAGACCGACGGAGCCTGTTTTTTTACATAGCCCTTTTTATTTGGGTTTTTCTTTTGATATTCAAGGTTTGGGGCGCACACCGGTCTATAGTGAATTAAAAAAGGATGAGGATGGTATCTACCGTATTGATTTTGCGGATATGGAAGAAAAGATTAAAGAGAGCAATTGCCATTGTGCAATTATGTGTTCCCCTCATAATCCGACGGGACGCGTTTGGGAAGCTTGGGAATTAGAAAAATGCATGGAGATTTTTGAAAGATACCAGGTTTTAGTGATTAGTGATGAAATTTGGGCAGACATTACATATAGCGGATACCGACATATTCCTTCCCAGTCTGTGAATGAGTGGGCAAAACAAAATACCATTGCTATTTATGCCCCAAGTAAGACCTTTAACTTAGCCGGGTTAATTGGAAGTTATCACATTATTTACAATAAGGCTCTTCGTGATAAGGTAAATCATTATGCTGCGGCAACTCACTATAATGAACAAAATGTTCTTTCTATGGAAGCCTTAATCGGTGCTTATAGTGAAGAGGGAGCAAAATGGGCGAAAGAATTATGTCTGGTATTGGAGAAAAACACAACTTATATTTCTGATTACTTAAATAGTAAGGGGGTCAGGGCAACAAAACCACAGGGAACGTATATGGTTTTTGCAGACTGTACGGAGTATTGTAAGGATAATAATATAAGAATTGATGAGTTATTAAAGAAGGGTTATAAGGTGGGTGTCGGTTGGCAACCGGGAAAAAGTTTTGGAGGTGATTGCCATATTCGTCTAAATGGTGCACTTCCATTTTCTAGAGTAAAAGAAGCAATCAATCGTTTGGAAAACTATGTGTTTACAAAATAGATAAAAGAAATATTTTAATAAAAAATGACTTCTATGCAGAAAATACTGTTGGAAGTCATTTTTATTTTAAGAAAATAGAAATCTAATTCCAAAAGCAGATAAGTAAAAAAAATAAAATTTACCAGTAAATAAAAATGCGGATAAAAAAACAAAAGAAAGAAAATAGGAATTAAAGTAATATTTTAACCAGTAAAAAGGAACAAAAAATAGCAGATGCAACTGTGATTTTTGTACAAAAGTAAAATTTACTGATAAAATTTATTTACAAAAACAAGATAAAATGATAATTTTATACTAGTATAAAAAAGGAGGAAACATCTATGAAAAGAAAAGTAGCTTTGGGAATGATTCTAGCAGTGGCTTTGACGTCGGTTCTTGGCGGATGTCAGGGGAAAAAAGCGGATGAAGTAAAAAAGGACGGAAAAACTAAAATTCGTTTTGCATCATGGGATGTTGCAGAAGATATTGATAAGCAACAGGCAATTGTGGATAAGTTTAACCAAACACATGAGGATATAGAAGTTGCTCTAGAGGCTTATGGAAGTGAGTTTGACACCAAAATTAGTGCGGGTATGGGCTCGGGAGATACTCCTGACGTTATGTATATGTGGAATTATCCTGCTTACTATGAAGGTCTTGAAACTTTAGACTCTTATATAGAAAAGGAAGGGAAAGAATATAAAGAAAATTTTCAGGATGCTCTATGGAATTATAATTCGATTGAAGGAAAAGTTTATGGTATTCCGGTAGGATTTACGACACATGCTCTGTACTATAATAAAGATATTTTTGCGAAGGCAGGTATAGCGGAACCTACAAATGACTGGACTTGGGAGAATTTGCAAGAAGCTGCGAAAGTAATTTCAGAGAAAACAGAGGCAAAAGGGTTCTCATTCCAGATGAAGCCGGATCCCTATGATTTTGAAATGTATCTATGGAGTAACGGAGGTGCATATTGTGATAAGGATGGGAAATTGGCGGAACATTTGAATTCTGAAAAATCAAAAGAAGTGTTTGAAATGTTCCAAACGATGGAAAAGGACGGATATGCAATCACGACAGAAAAAAACGGTACTGATGAATTTCGTGCAGGTCAGGTGGCTATGTATGTATATGGTTCTTGGGCGATTAATACTTTGAATGAAGATGGTTTAAATTATGGAATTGTAAATATCCCATCTTTTAAAGGGCAGCCTTCCGTAAGCATTTTAAGTTCTTCCGGAGTGTCTATGTCAAAAGATAGCAAAAATAAGGAAGCTGCATGGGAATTTATTAAGTTTTGGACAGGAGAAGAGTGTAATAAAGAGCGTATTGGTATAGAGCTTCCGGTATTAAACAGTGTAGTTGAGTCGGAAAAAATCATGGAAAAACCTGAATACGCACCATTTTATAATATGCTTAAGCAAAGTGACGGATACACACCGGCAAGTTTTATTATAGAAAACTGGTCAGAAGTTTCTGAAAATTTATCTTTATCTTTTGAGCAAATGTTTAATCCTAGCGTATTAGGTGATGTAAAGGAAACTTTGGATATGGCAGTTGAAGAATAATAAAGATAGGGGAGAAAATCTTTATGAAAGAGAAAAAAATCATTCGAATTATAACTCCTTATTTGTTTATCTTGCCCTGGGTGATAGGGTTTCTTGCGTTTACAATAGGACCGCTTATTTTTTCTTTTGTTATGAGTTTCTTCGACTGGCCGATTACCCAACCCCCTGAGTTTAGGGGGATGGGTAATTATATAGAAATGTTTACGAAAGACAAACAATTCTTTAAATCGCTTATCATTAGCTTAAAATATGCGGCAATTTTTGTTCCTTTAAATATGGCAATTGCTCTTTTTTTAGCTATGCTGATTACACAGCCGGTAAAAGGGGTTAAAGTTTTTAGAACCATTTTTTATATTCCGGCAGTAACTTCGGGTGTGGCTGTTTCTATTATTTGGGGGTGGATTTTAAATAGCGATTACGGAGTGCTAAATTACTTGTTATCATTGTTGGGAATTAAAGGTCCTAAATGGCTGGTAGATCCTGCATGGGCATTGCTTGCAGTGATTTTGGCAAGTGCAATCGGTGTGGGAACTATGATGTTGATTTTCTATACAGATATCAAAAATATTCCTATAGATATCTATGAAGCGGCATCTATTGATGGAGCCAGTCCGGCAAGACAATTTTTTAATATTACACTTCCGATTATAACTCCTACTATTTTGTTTAATCTTATAACTTCGATTATCAGTTCTTTTCAACAGGTAACACTAGTAATGTTGCTGACGGGAGGAGGACCTTTAAAATCTACTTATTTTTATGGATTGATGACTTATAATAATGCTTTTAAACACCACAAGTTAGGCTATGCCAGTGCGAATGCCTGGGTAATGTTTATTATTATTTTGATTTTAACAGCGCTTGTGTTTAAGTCTTCTTCTGCCTGGGTATTTTACGAAACGGAAGCCAAGTATAAAAAGGCAAAAAGGATGAAAAGAGGAGGAAGAGGAAAATGAGAATGTCCCAAAAGACAAAAGTGGTAATTTATATCTTATTAGGTCTTGTTGCAGTTTATTTTCTGGCCCCCTTTATCTATATGTTTTTTACAACCTTTAAAACGGAAGCGGAAGCGATTTCGTATCCACCGAAGCTCTTTCCGAAAAATTGGAATTTTGAAAATTACAGCAAGGCGTGGAAGGCACAACCCTTTGGAACCTATTTATTAAATTCAGTCTTAGTTACAGTGCTGACAACGGCAGGACAGATTTTATCCTGTTCTTTGGTTGCTTATGGGTTTGCACGTTTTAATTTCAAAGGAAAGAATATTTTATTTATTATCTTATTATCGACAATGATGATTCCCTGGGATGTAACTATGATTCCTCAATATATGGAATTTAAAATGCTGGGGTGGATTAATACATTGAAGCCATTGATAATACCGGCATGGTTTGGTTCTGCCTACTATATATTTTTAATGCGTCAGTTTTTGATGGGAATTCCAAGAGACTTTGAAGAAGCGGCTCGTATTGATGGAGCGAATGCATTTCAAATTTATTGGAAAATATTTATGCCGATTTTAAAACCATCTTTGATTTTAGTCGGGGTGCTGAATATGATTACTGTATGGAATGATTATTTAGGGCCTTTGATTTTTTTACAGGATAGAAGTAAATATACTTTGGCGCTGGGGCTTGCCTCCTTTAAAGGTGTGCACAGTACACAGGTGATTCCTATGTTATGTATTACATTAATTATGATTATTCCTCCAATTATTATTTTCATTATTGCACAAAAGTATATTGTAGAGGGAACCAGCGGTTCTATCAAATAGAAAAATACAGTCGGATTTCTAAAGGAATATATTTCAATAGTAATCCGGCTGTAATTTATAGTGAAGTAAAAAAGAGGTAAACAAGGAGAATGAGTATGGAAGTAAGGAGAATGAAAAAAAGATGGGAAGATCAGACTCTTTCGGGAATCGGAAGAAGAGAAAACAGAACATCTTTTTATAAGGACTCTGCAAAAAAAATAAATTTAAATGGAGAGTGGAAATTTAAATATGTGGATGCACCGGAGCTGTCTCCTGCAGATTTTATAAAGAGCGAAGCGGGAAAGGATTGGGATAAGATAGATATTCCGTCTGTATGGCAGTTAAGAGGTTATGATGCTATGCATTATACAGATGTATTGTATTTGTTTCCGCTAAATCCTCCCTACGTACCAAGTGAGAATCCGACAGGTATTTACAAGAAAACTTTTACCTTGGATAAGGATTGGTTAAAAGAAGATAGCATTTTGAAATTTCATGGGGTGGATAGTGCTTTTGATGTATGGGTGAATGAAAATCATGTGGGATATAGCAAAGTTAGTCGTATGTCAAGCGAGTTTGATGTTTCTGATTACGTACGAGAAGGACAAAATGATTTGACGGTGCGAGTCTATAAGTGGTCAGATGGGACTTATCTGGAAGATCAGGATATGTGGTGGCTTTCAGGTATCTTTCGTGATGTTGAGTTAATCAGAGAACCCAAGCAGGCAATTTTGGATTGTCAGGTTGGCGGAAATCTGGACGATAGCTATGAGAGTGGGATTTTTACAGCAAAAATTTCTTTGAAAAATCCGGGAGCAAAAGGAGACTGGTGTCTAAAATATAAAGAAGAAGTTATTTTGCAAGGAAGCTTTGAAACAAGGGATAGCATCGTAGAAATAGAAGAGCAGATAGAAAAAGTAAAAAAATGGACGGCAGAAACTCCCAATCTTTATGATTTTATTGTCAGGTTAAATAGACATGAAATTACAGTAAGAACAGGTTTTAGAAGACTGGAAATAAAAGACGGTAATTTTTATTTAAATAATCAAGTAATTCTTTTAAACGGAGTAAATCATCACGATTATCATCCCAAAGAAGGAAGATGTGTCACTTATGAGCAAATGAAAGAAGATATTTTGCTTATGAAAAAGTTTAATATCAATGCGGTTCGATGCTCGCATTACCCCGCAAATGAATATTTCTATGATTTATGTGATGAATATGGGCTTTATGTAATAAATGAAGCGGATTTGGAGTGCCATGGATTCGAATGGGTAGAAAATTATGCATGGATTACTGATGATGTATCGTGGGAGTCAGCTTATGTAGACAGAAGTACACGAATGGTAAAAAGAGACAGGAACCATCCAAGCATTATTATGTGGTCTATGGGAAATGAATCTTCTTTTGGATGTAATTTTAAAAAGGCAGCAGAAGAGATACGAAAACTGGATAAAAGCAGGTTAATACATTACGAGGGCGACTTTAAAACGGAAGTGACGGATATATATTCGACTATGTATACAAGACTTAAAGATTTAAAAGAGATTGCCAAGACTACAAAAAATGCTTGTAAACCTCATATTATGTGTGAATATGGGCATGCAATGGGCAATGGTCCGGGTGGACTTAAGGCTTATCAGGACTTGTATAGGAAATATAAAAGACTTCAGGGAGGTTTTTTATGGGAATGGTATGATCATGGAATTTACAGACAAGAAGCACAAGAAGAATATTATTGTTATGGAGGGGATTATAAGGATTTTCCTACAAATGGAAATTTTTGTATTGACGGTTTGTTAAAGCCTGACAGAAGTCCCTCCCCGGCTCTTTGGGAGTATAAGCAGATAATTGCTCCGGTAGAAGTAAAAAGACAAAAGGGTAGCTTAAAAACAGTATCCTTGAAAAATTACTATGATTTTATATCTTTAGACAAAATTGTTTTAAAATGGTTTGTGGAGGAAGAGGGGGAAGTGATAGAGGAGGGAGAGCTAAGAAACCTTTCTACACTGCCTCACGAAATGGAAAAAATAGAAATTCCTTTTAAAGAGTTTGTGCCGAAAACAAATAGGGATTATTATTTGAAAATACAAATCTGTTTAAAAGAGGATACAAATTATGCTCTAGCAGGTCATGAAATTGCAAAGGTACAGTTTCCTTTGGATATAAGATGCGATAAATTCAGCAGTAGAAAAGAGGGAGAAAAACTTTCCGTAATAGAAGAAAATTCTATAGTAAGGATAGCAAATGATGAGATTTCGCTACAATTTCACAAGGTATTTGGAAAATTGACTTCTTTTACATGTCGGGAAAAGAAATATCTTACGCAAGGGCCTGAGATGAATGTATATCGAGCAAGTATAGACAACGATATGTATAAAAAAGAGGATTGGATGAATAAGTATTTTATCCAAAAGGGAAGCGAACAGACAGAGTATTTTGAGGTGGAAGAAAACCAGGACAGGGTAGTTGTAAGAATAGGGAAATATTTTGGCTGTTTAAATCAGTCATGGGGCTATCAATGTGACTATGAATATACGATTTATGTAGACGGTCAGGTGAAAATTGACTTGCAGGCAAAGGCGATACAGAAGGGAAAATTGGAACCTGCATTTTTGCCCCGCTTAGGAATTATTATGAAGGCTGATTTGGATTTGCAAAATGTTGTATGGTATGGATTGGGACCGGGAGAATCTTATGTGGATTCTAAGTCTGCATCCACTATGGGAGTTTATAAAAACACTATAAGAGGAATGCATACAGATTATGTGTACCCCCAGGAAAATGGACACCGTGAAGACGTAAGATGGTTTGCTATTGGAGATGGAAGTAAAAGCTTACTTTGTAAAGCAAAAGAGCCTGTAGGTCTTAATTTGGCAAATTATACAGATGAAAGCCTTGAAAAAGCAAGGCATTCTCACCAAATTGAAGCTGCAGATGATGTGATTATCCATATGGATTATCTACATTCCGGTTTGGGAAGTAATAGCTGCGGGGAAGAACAATTAGAAGAATATAAGGTGAAAAATCAGGATTTTTCTATGACATTTACATTACAAGTAGTTGAAAAAGAAGACATAATTACAGAAGCAAGAAAAAAATACTTAGATTAAAAAGGCAGAAAGGAAATGAATGGTATGATAAGAGATTTGTTTTCAGAAAAAATAAAAAAGGAAATGAGCTCTGATGAATGGCTTATTTTACAGGAAAAATATCTGCCGGAAGAAAACTTAAAATATGAAAGTTTATTTGCTTTGTCAAATGGCTATTTGGGAATTCGAGGTAGCCATGAGGAGGGAACAAAAATTACGCTTCCTTATGTGTATATCAATGGGGTTTTTGATAAGTCAGAAACTTTTATGAGAGAACTTGCGACTTTGCCAAATTGGCTGGGAATCCGTATCTATGTAGAAAAAGAATTAATCGGAATAGAAACTTGTGAAATTTTAGAATTTGCAAGAGTTCTTGATATGAAAAGAGCTGTTTTGGTAAAACATATTCTGCTTCGTGATAAAAAAGGGAGAGAGACTTTAATTGAGGGATTACGTTTTGTCAGTAGAAATAAGGTACACCAAATGGGAGTTAAATTGTATGTAACCCCCATTAATTACAGCGGAATTATAGAAATTGAAAATATTGTTGATGGAAGTGTGATTAATTTCTATGATGCTCCCAGATTCAAGGTAAAACATACCGATTTAATTACCAATAAAAATTTGGGAGAAAATGGAATCTATATGGAGGTTGCGACGAGAGATAACAATCTGCATATAGGGACGTGTTCCTGCATTAGAGCTTATAAAGAAAATGAAGAAGTTTTACAAAACAGGATTACCCATGCCTTTGGAGAAGTCGGTGTGGAGTTTGCAGATTTTATGGGACAAAAAGGTGAATGTGTAGAGCTTATTAAGTATGCAACCATGTATACTGAAAGAGATTATTTAAAAGAGTCCTTATATGATAGCGTAAAAAGAGAGGTAGAAGATTTTATCAAAACGGGATTTGACAAAGAGTTAAAAGAGCATGAAAAGATATATGCAACTATGTGGCAGGAGGCAAATATTAATATCCGGGGTGATTTTGAACTGGATAGGGCGGTTCGTTTTAATATTTTTCATCTTATGAGTGCGGCAAATGAGCATGATCACAGAGTAAATGTAGGTGCAAAACTTCTTTCGGGAGAAGAGTATGGGGGACATGCTTTTTGGGACACAGAATTATTTATGCTACCCTTTTTTTCTTATATTTTTCCAAAAACAGCAAAAAATCTGGAAAGTTATAGATATGGGCTTTTAGATGCGGCAAGAGAAAATGCTAAGAAAAATGGATATAATGGGGCGCAGTATCCATGGGAATCAGCAGATGATGGAAGTGAACAGTGCCCGGACTGGACAATAGAGCCGGATGGAAGCTGCTATAGGTGCTATGTGGCGGTTTACGAGCATCATGTAACAGCAGCGGTAGCCTATGGGATATATAATTATGCAAAAGTAACCGGAGATAGAGAATTTTTATTTAGCCAAGGAGCGGAAATACTTATTGAGACAGCAAGGTTTTGGGTAAGTCGTTGTGAGTATATGGAAGCTAAAGACAGGTATGAGATTAGACAGGTAACAGGTCCGGATGAATGGCATGAACCTGTAAACAATAATCTATATACGAATTATTTGGCAAAATGGAATCTTAAATATGTAATGGCTTTGGTAGACACTATCAAAGAAGAAAGTCCTATGGAATATGGAAATCTTTTGGCAAAAACAAATCTTACCAAAGAAGAAATAAGTGTCTGGCAAGAGGTGGCAAATAAGATATATTTGCCTAAAAAAGAAGGAACAAAACTTCTTGAACAATTTGAAGGTTATTTTGAACTTAAAGATGTAACAATAGAAAACTATGATGAACATGATTGGCCAATAAGACCCGGTGTTTTAAATGAGATGAAAACAGATAAAACGCAGATAATCAAGCAAGCGGATGTTGTTATGCTTCTTCATCTTATGGAAGAGGAATTTGATTTAGAAACGGCAAGGATAAATTATAATTATTATGAAAAAAGGACTTTGCATGGTTCCTCTCTAAGTCCAAGTATTTATTCGGTGATGGGTTTAAGAGTAGGAGATGATTCAAAGGCTTATCGCTATTTGCGCCGTGCAGCATTTTTGGATATTTTAGACTTGCAAAAAAACACCAGAGAGGGTATTCATGCAGCAAATACCGGAGGTGTTTGGCAAACTGTTATCTTTGGATTTGCAGGGGTAAAGATAGACGAAAGCGGCATTTTACATATCAAACCTAATCTGCCAAAAGAATGGGATGGATTAAAATTTAGATTACATTATCACAAATCCCGGGTAGAAATAGATATAGATAAAAATAAGGGCGTTAAGGTAAAATTGCTAGAAGGAGAACATACAAAGATAAAAACAATGGTTGGTACGATTGAGATATAAAAGAAGGGAGATACGTTCATGAAAAAGTGGCTCGCAGTCTGCAGTCTGATATTGGTCACCATAATCTGGGGAGGAGGTTTTGTGGCAAGTGATATGGCATTAGAAAGTATGCGTCCATTTCAGATTATGGTAGTAAGATTTCTGATAGCGGCAGTTTTTATGGGACTTATGAGCCTATCTTCGTTAAAGGATATAAAAATAAAGGAAATAAAGGCGGGAATTTTTATGGGGCTTACCTTGTTTATGGGATTTGCTTTACAGATTATAGGTCTGCAATATACAACACCGTCAAAAAATGCATTTTTGACGGCTTTAAATGTTGTAATTGTACCGTTTATCTCCTTTTTGCTGCTAAAGAAAAAAATAGGTGCAAAGGGTATCTTGGGGGCTTTTATGTCGGTCGTTGGGGTGGCACTTTTATCTCTTAATGGAGATTTGACTTTAAGCTTAGGTGACGGACTTACCTTACTATGTGCAGTGGGGTTCGCTTTCCAGATTTTTTTGACAGGAGAATTTGTGAAAGTATACAGAGTGAAAATTTTAAATTTTGTTCAGATGACGACGGCATTTGTGCTTTCGCTTTTATCTATGTTCTTTTTCAAAGAATATGTTTTTTATGTAAGTGATAAAGGCTGGTGGAGTGTATTATATCTTGGATTTATAAGTACCAGCCTTTGTTATCTGTTACAGACGGTAAGTCAAAAATATATAGATGAAACCAAGGCTGCCATTATCTTGTCTATGGAATCGGTTTTTGGAACACTCTTTTCTATTATTTTGTTGCATGAAATTTTAACTTTGAGAATGCTGATAGGATGTCTGGTAATATTAGCGGCGGTAATTATCTCCAATTTGGCAGAAAGTCAGGATAGTGATGGGATTAAGGAATAGAAAAATAAAAAGAATGAAGGGTTTGGGAGTAGGAAAATCTATGAAGTATAGGGCAATTATTTTTGATTTGGACGGTGTTATCTGTCACACGGATAAATATCACTATCAGGCATGGAAAAACATTGCAGATGAGCTGGGTATTTATTTTGATGAAACAATGAATCATCGTTTGCGTGGTGTAAGCCGGATGGAAAGTTTTGAAATTATTCTGGAAAATTATAGTGGAGTAATGACGGAAGAAGAAAAGAAAAACCATGCGGAAAAGAAAAACACTCTTTATAAGGAATTATTAAAAAATATGACAGAAGAGGATTTACCAAAAGAGGTAAAGACAACATTGGATTATCTAAAAAAAAGAGGACTAAAATTAGCTATTGGTTCTTCCAGCAAAAATGCCGGATTTATTTTAAAACAGCTAGGTCTTTTGGGATATTTTGATGCGATTTCTGATGGAAATAATATAGTAAAATCGAAGCCTGATCCGGAAGTTTTTCAAAAGGCGGCAGAATTTTTAGGGGAAAATCCCAAGGATTGTCTGGTAGTAGAGGATGCAAAGGCAGGGATAGAGGCTGCTCATCTGGCGGGTATGGATTGTGCTGCGATAGGAGATGCTGTATTATGTAATTTGGCAGACATATGTTTGACTAAATTTGAAAATCTTTTAGAGTACATAGAGTAGGATATAGGTGAGTATATGAAAAAAGAGTTTATGGAGAGTCTTTTAAGTTGCAGTTCTGTTTCCGGATATGAAGAGGATGTGCAGGCAGCTGTGGAAGAAGAAATGAAGGACTATGCAGATGAGATAGTAAAAGATGAAATGAACAATCTGATTTGCACCTTAAATCCGGAAAATAAAAAACGGATTATGCTCTGCGCCCATGCAGATGAGGTTGGCTTAATGATTAGTCGCATTTTAGAAAATGGACGATTGCAGGTTATTGCCAGAGGGGGAATTATTCCGGCAAGTTATCCGGGTCATCAAGTGTGTATCAAGACTTCCTCAGGCTTTGTTTATGGTGTGGTAGAAGGGTGTCGAAATTTTTTTGATAAAGAGAAAATCCAGGCTAGAGATTTGCTTGTTGATATAGGTGCAAAGAGTAAAGAGGATGCCTTGCACTATGTAAATTTAGGGGATTCTGTTGTATTTGACAGTCATATCCGAACTATGGCAAACGGGACCTTTTCGGGAAGAGCCCTGGATGATAGGATAGGTGTCTTTATAATTATGGAAGCCTTAAAACTTGCCAAAGAAAGAGGCTGTACAAGCGGAGTATATGCGGCTTCTACAGTAGGCGAAGAGACTACAAAAAGTGGAGCATACTGGTCGAGCAATAGGATTTGTCCTGATTTGGCAATTATAGTGGATGTAACTTATGCAAGTGATTATTCGGGAATGGATGCGGCTCAAACAGGAGAGATAGAATTAGGAGGAGGACCTGTTTTGTGCAATGCTCCCATAATATCAAAAGAATTAAATAGAAAAATGCAGGAATGTGCGATAAGAAAAGGTATTTCCATACAGATGGAAGTGGCGGAAAGGCTGACGCATACGGATGGAGATCAGATACATTTTTCTAATCAGGGAGTACCTATTGTTTTGGTGTCTATCCCTTTAAGATATATGCATCTGCCTTGTGAGGTAGCACAGGAAAAGGATATTTCGGATTGCATAGATTTAATTGCGGAATTTCTTGTAGAATACAAATAATTTTAGTAAAAAAGTGTAAAAAAAGAGCAGATTTTGCTCTTTTTTTATTTGTCGGTATGCTATACTTATGATAATTACTAAGAAAAAACAAGAAAAATATTCATAGAGATAATTGGGAGAGGAAAGCAAAATATGGCGACAATTAAAGAGATTGCAGAGAAAGCCGGCGTTTCGATAACTACGGTATCACGTGTTTTAAATCAGGACGAAACATTAAACGTGCAGGAAGAAACAAAAGCCAGAGTTTTGGAAATTGCAGAACAAATGGAATATAAAGTAAAGGTAAAGAAAAAAAGAAAAAAACTAAAAATAGGAGTATTTTACTCTTATTCTCCCAAGGAAGAATTAGAAGATCCTTATTATTTATGTATTCGTTTATCAATAGAAAAAAAGCTGGAGGAAAAGGACTATAAAAAGGTGAATATATCTTTACAGGATACAGCGGAATCTGTCAGTATTCTGGACGGAATTATTTGTACAGGGACTTTTAGTGCGTCTATGGTAGAGCGTATGGCTGCGTGGGAAAAACCTCTGGTGTTTATTGACGCTTCGCCGGATTTGCAAAGATTTGATTCTATAGTGATAGACTATCAGCAGACGGTAAAAGAAATTTTAGATTTTTTTATAGAAAATGGGCATAAAAAGATAGGCTTTATCGGTGGTATAGAGACGGATAAGGACGGGAAATAT
>DATCYL010000217.1:0-12108 GCA_036570305.1 Lachnospiraceae bacterium | reverse complement strand
GGCGCCTATATGGAGAGGGATATGAGACGGGAGTTGTTTGACCGCTACGAGGCACTTTCCTTTTCTTATTATGATAAGAATAATACAGGTCAATTAATGAGTAGGGTGGTATCAGACTTGTTTGATATTTCTGAGATGGCTCATCATGCGCCGGAAAACCTTTTTATTTCCCTTGTAAAAGTGGTGGGAGCCTTTGCCTTTTTATTTTTTATTCAGGCAAAGTTGGCACTTTTATTATTAGTCATTGTAGTGCTTATGCTTGGATGTTCCATTAAACAAAACCGAAGAATGCGTGCTACTTTTTTGGACAATAGAAAAAAGGTAGGGAATATTAATGCAGCTTTGCAGGATTCTTTATCCGGTATCCGCATTGTGCAGGCATTTGCAAATGAACCGATAGAAAGAGAAAAGTTTGCAAAAGGAAATGAAGCTTTTTTAGAGTCAAAAAAGGCAAATTATAGAGCCATGGGACTTTTTCACAGTTCTAATTTATTTTTCCAAGGTCTTATTTATTTAGTAACACTGGTTGCCGGAGGATATTTTGTAGCTAAGGGGCAGATGGAAGTGGAAGATTTGGCAATGTATGCTCTTTATATTGGGATTTTTGTGAATCCTATCCAAATTTTGGTAGAACTTACAGAAATGTTACAAAAAGGATTTTCCGGATTTAGCAGATTTTTAGAAGTACTGGATACCCTGCCTGAAATTACCGATAGGGAAGATGCCGAGGATATTACAAATCCCAAAGGAGATATTTCTTTTGAGGATGTAAGTTTTAGTTATGGGGAAAAGGAGGAAGTTTTAAACCACCTATCTTTTCGAGTGGAGGCAGGAACTTCACTGGCACTTGTGGGACCCTCCGGTGGAGGTAAGACTACCATATGTTCTTTAATTCCCAGGTTTTACGATGTAAGTGAGGGAAGTATTACCATCGGCGGCCAGGATATTAGGGATATCAAATTAAAGAGCCTTAGAGACTCGATAGGAATTGTACAACAAGAGGTTTATTTATTTGCCGGTTCCATAGGAGAAAATATTGCCTATGGAAAGCCGAATGCAAGCAGGCAAGAGATTATAGAGGCGGCAAAAAAGGCAAATATCCATGATTTTATCATGAGCCTGCCCGAGGAGTATGATACCTTTGTAGGAGAGAGGGGAACCAGACTTTCCGGTGGACAAAAACAGCGTATTTCAATTGCCAGGATTTTCCTTAAAAATCCACCAATACTAATATTGGATGAGGCAACATCTGCCTTGGATAATGAAAGTGAGGAATACATCCAGAGAAGTTTGGAAGAACTGGCAAAAAATCGTACTACGATTACCATTGCCCATAGATTATCTACGATTAGAAATTCTAAAGAAATTTTAGTGATTGATGAAAACGGAATAAGGGAAAGGGGAAATCATGAAAGCCTTTTGGTACAGGAAGGACTTTACGCTAAATACTATCGCTTATCCTGTTAGTTGCTAAAGGAGTGCAGTGTAAATATGGATTGCAGTAAATGATAGTTTATAGCGGCTAATGATTAACTTTCATTAAAAAGATAAAAATCTTTGCATGACTTGCAAACAAAAAATAAAAAAGAAAGTATAGGAGAGAAAAATGACAAAATGTATATCATGGAATATTGATTCCCTAAATGCAGCTCTGACCAGCGAATCGGCAAGAGCTATGCTATCAAAAGAAGTCCTTAGAACTATTGCAAAAGAAGATGCGGATATTATTGCAATACAGGAAACAAAACTTCCTGCGACAGGACCGTCCGCAAAGCATAAAGAAGCACTGTTAGATTATTTTACAGATTATGATTATGCCTGGGTAAGTTCCAATCCACCGGCGAGAAAAGGATATGCGGGAACGATGGTTCTTTATAAAAAGGGATTAAATCCTATTATCAGTCAGCCAAAGATAGGCGCGCCGGATACTATGGATGATGAGGGAAGACTTCTGACATTGGAGTTTGAAAATTTTTATTTTGTAAATGTTTACACTCCGAATGCGGGAAATGAATTGAGTCGCCTGCCGGATCGACAAAAATGGGATATTTGTTATGCAAACTATCTTAGTAAGCTGGATGAGAAAAAACCGGTGATTGCTACAGGAGATTTTAATGTGGCACATACGGAAATAGACCTTGCACATCCGGAAAACAACCACAGGTCTGCCGGCTTTACTGATGAGGAGAGAGAGGGATTTACCAATCTTTTAAATAAGGGATTTATAGATAGTTTTCGACATTTGCACGGCAATGTAGAGGGTGTTTATTCTTGGTGGGCACAGAGAATAAAAACAAGCAAAATCAATAATTCCGGTTGGAGAATTGACTATTTTTTGGTAAGTGATAGGGTCAAAGAAAATATACAAAAATCGGAAATGCTGGATTCGGGAGAGAGACAGGATCATACCCCCTTGGTTTTAGAAATGAATTGGTAGTAGAGAAAACTTATAAAAGAGTTTTTACTTCTTGACTTGTGATTTTAAGCGGTTAGAATGAAAATAAAAATATTTGTATAAGAGGGTAAGGAGGAAATACAAATGAAGATGGCAATACTTGGAGCAGGTGGAATCGCTACAAAGATGGCAACAACTATTAGAGAAATGGCGGAGGTGGAAAGTTATGCGATTGCTTCCAGAGATTTAAAAAAGGCAGAGGACTTTGCAAAAGAATATGGAATGCAACATGCCTATGGTTCTTATGAGGAAATGTTGGCAGATCCCAAGGTGGATTTGGTTTATATAGCAGTGCCTCATTCTCATCACCATGAGTGGACCTTGAAAGCTTTAGAAGCAGGAAAACATGTTTTGTGTGAAAAAGCATTTGCAGTCAATGAAAAACAGGCAAGAGAAATGATAGAGCTTGCTAAGAAAAAAGGACTTTTGTTGGCAGAAGCTATTTGGACAAGATATATGCCGTCTAGAAAGATAATCACAGAGATTATTGAAAATGGAACGATTGGAGAATTAAAAACGATTTCCGCAAATTTGGGCTATAAGATTGACCATGTGGAAAGAATCATGGAGCCAAGTCTTGCAGGAGGAGCACTTTTGGACTTAACAGTCTATCCTCTAAACTTTGTAAGTATGTTTTGGGGAGATGATATCAAAAAAATACAGGGACACTGTGTAAAAACTAAAAGCGGTGTAGATGGACAGGAGACAGTTACTATTGAATACCAAGATGGAAGAGTGGCAACGATGTTTACAACGATTTATAGTTTGACTGACCGTAAAGGATTAATATGTGGAAGCGAAGGATTTATAGAAGTAGAGAATATTAACAATCCGGAATCCATAAAGGTATATAAGCCGGAAAATAATGGTCCTAAATTATTCGCTGAATATCCCATACCGGAGCAGATTACAGGTTTTGAATATCAGGTAGAAGCATGCATGACAGCTATCAAAGAAGGAAAAACAGAGTGTCCTCAAATGCCACACTCTCAGATTATTGAGATTATGCGTCAGATGGATGAATTAAGAAGACAGTTTGAAATCGTTTATCCTTTTGAGTAAAAAATAAAAATCCCCCATAAGTAGATTGTGGCTATTTACCTTGTCTACTTATGGGGAATCATATCATGTTCGGCTCCTGATTTTATAGGAATTAAAATTAATCGGATATAAGTTTATTGTTTTCCAAACGATAGACCCTATCTACCAAATCCAATACTCTCTCATCATGGGTTACCATAACGGCTGCCTTTTGCTCTTTTTTCACTTGATGCCGAATCATTTCTACGACTTGACGACCGCGATTTGCATCTAAGGAAGCGGTTGGTTCATCTGCTAGAATCAGGGACTGATTAGAGGCAAAAGCACGGGCTATGGCAGTTCTTTGGCGTTCACCACCGGATAATTGTACCGGATACTGTTTTCTCACTTCAAAAATCCCCAGTTCTTTTAATAATTCTTCTTTTCTGGAGGAAGACAGATTTTTATTGGTCACTCCAAGTTGGTCTTGCACTTTTAGGTAAGGTAAAAGCTGATGATTTTGAAAAATAAAACCAATGTGCTCTCTGCGCTGTTTAGTCCAAAGTTTTTTCTTTAAAGCAGTCATATCCTGCCCATGGATGAAGACGCTCCCACTATCCGGCGTCATAAGCAGACCTGCAATAGATAAAAAGGTACTTTTTCCGGAGCCGGAAGGACCTAAAACGGCTACAAATTCACCGGCATTGACTGTAAAATCAAGTGAGTCAAGAATTGTACGCTTTTCTTTTCCGTCTTTATAGGATTTTGATATGTTTCTCAAACTTAAGATAGAACTCATAAATTTTCACCTCCTATGACCTGTATAGGATCAAGCTTTGCCACTCGGATGATAGATGCAAGACTTCCCACTAAAGAAATCAGGATAAAAGAAACAGAAACGAGAGCAATTTCATTATTTTGTAGATAAAAAGGCATTGTGTTTGGAAGTGCAGATGCCATAGCATAAACCAAAATATCTGCAATGATCGTTCCTATAAAAGCAACCAGAAATACTTCTGAGACAATAAACCTTACTAATTCTCCTCCGGAAATTCCTATGGCTTTCATAATTCCGAATTCCTTCATTTTTTGCAGATTAATAATATAAAAGAAAATGGCAAGAATAAGGGCAGCAATCAGTAGAAGTACCCATACAACCATAGTAATGGTCATCTGCTCTGCCTGGTAACCGGGCAGCTTTAAAACCACGTCCTCCTTGGAAAGCAAAACATAGGATTTGGAATCAATTTCCTCTTTTAGTTTCTTTGATAGGTCAGAGGCGCTTTTATCATCCAGAGTAAGTGCTAAAGCATGTGTGGAGGGCTGGTAGAGAGGATTTATACCTGTCATTAATTTACTATAAGTATCTTTGCTGATATAGCCGACGGATACATGTCCATACATTTTATCTTTGGTAAATCCTACTACCTTAAAAGAAAGGCCGGTGGAGGAATCTAAAACCTTATCACCCAGATTTACGGTTTCCATAAAATCATCATCCAGAACGATTTCATGTTCGCTTGAATTTTTTGATAAAGTATCTCCGGAAATAATGTCAGGGGATAAATCCTCTTTTGGGTCAATAGCAAAATAGACAATATCTGTTTTTTCATCAGATTCTTCGGTTTGCAGATACATTCGTTGAATATCAAGACCGAAACTTTTTGCATCTGTTAAGGCTTGTATCTTTTTAAGGCTGTCTTTTGGAATATTAGAGACTGTAATCAGTCCTTCCGCTTCTTCTTGCAAAATAAAATAGTTGGCAGGTGTACTTTCGACACCTGAAGAAACAGCTCTTCCAAGCCCCCTTACTAAACCGGTTAAAAATAAGACCATAAACATAAGTAAGATAATGATAAGCCCGACCAGAAGATATTTTTTCCAATAGTAGCGTAATTCTTTTAGAGCATTTTTCATGGCTTTTCCTTTCTTTATAACTTTTTGTTAATAGTATTCCTATATATACATTTTGTCAAATTTAATTTTGAAAAATATAAAAAGAGAATATATGAAATAGGATTTCCAAGCAACTGATAATAAAGCTTAGAAGTACAATTCATATATCCTCTTTTAGAATAGTTATATAAGTAAAAATTGTTTTATTTTTCAATTTCTTCTTCTCTAAATAGAGAGGGTAAAAAGTCTAAAAGACATTTGCGCCAAACATTCCAGGTGTGCCCTCCACTGTAAATGAGCCTTTTGTGGCGAATACCATACCTTTCGCATAGTTTGTCATCTGTGCGAAAATATCCCCAAAAAGGGTCTTTATCTCCCATAGCACGAAAGAAAAGTTTCATGTTTTGATTAAAGGTGGATACATTGTTTGTAATAGCATCCAGATAAGAGCTGTCTGTATTGAAAATATTGGTCATAAATCCACTAAAAAGTCCTGCCCAGGAAAAAACATCCGGATAAGCACATAAGGTCATGGTGGTTTGAAGTGATCCCATAGAAAGACCTGCTAAGGCATGAAATAGTTTACCCTTTTTTATACGATAGGTACTTTCGACAGAAGTCATAATATCTTTTATCAGTTCATCAGAAAATGCTTTGGGATAATGGGTATAACTTCCATTTTCTAATGGGCGACTCATCATACCGTCTGAGGAGACGATAATCATGGGAACCATTTTCTTTTGGGCAATGAGTCTATCAGCTATCTCGCAGAGCTTACCCTGATAAATCCAACCAAGTTCATTTTCTCCATAACCGTGCTGAATATATAAGACCGGGTAGTCGTCTTTGCCCTGTTCGTATCCGTAAGGGGTGTAGATATAAGCAAATTTTTCTCTCTGTCTAAACGATGACCAATAGGTATGACGATGTAGGCTTCCATGGGCGACATTTTCTTGGGGAGCCGACACCCATGCGATATCTAAGAAATTTAAAGGATGATTGTCCCCATAACCTAAGGGCAAGTAAGGGGAGAGTACCCATTGTCCATCTACCAAAATCTTGATGTAACAAAATTCCATATCATCAGGGAGCGGTAAAATCCAAAATCCATCTATGTCTTTAGAAAAAGAGAATCTATCCCCATCAAAGAGCTGAAGCTCTACTTGTTTGGCATTTTCATACTGTAGCCGAAGAAAGGTGCCTTTTTCATTTTTAATAATCCCCTCTTGTTTGGAAATCTCTGCCATCATGGGCTCAAAGTCCATATTTAAAGGAGGTGTAGAGGAGAGGCCATAAAGTGTAGTCAAAATCTTATCTGTCATAAATATTCCTTTCAAAATTGAATAAAACTCTATCTTCCATCAAAAGACAAAGTCCTATAGATAGCCTTGTTTTTTATAAATCTATGTTATTGTTTTTGCTTCCAAATCTTATAGGCGAGATTTGCCATAATGCTGCCACCATTCTCATCGGGGTGGAGCCAATCGCCTAAGTGGGTATCCTCTGCCATAAAAGCGGTATTCTTCTTATCTCGAATAGCGAGGTCATAGTCTAAGATAGCATCTGCATCGGAAGACTCCCGTATCCATTGATTACAGCCGTTTCTGGTGTCCTCTGATTCTTTGTACCAATCTTGCATGGGTGGTTGACAAAATGGCATAATAGTTCCTAAAAATACCGGGGTTTCATGCTTGTGTGCAATAGAAATCAATTGAGCAAGTCCCTCTTGCAAATCTTTAGAAGTTACGATTTCATCTTTATGGTCAAAGACATAAGGATGCATGATGTCGTTTACACCCTCAAGGAGCATAAGACAGTCAGGTTTGTCTCCGGAAAATACATCATTTTCAAATCGAGAAAGTGCGGCAGGTCCAAAGCAGATACCATCTCCCTCCATTTCCGGAAAATAGCTGGCATCTCTAAGAATGCGATTTCCTCCGATACCATAATTTTCAATACAAATTTTGCCCTTCTCCTCTTTTATAAATAAACCTAATAGAGGGTCGGAAAAGTAAGACATATGGGTGATGGAATCTCCAAAAAGAGCAACTGTTTTTACAAAATCATCTGTATAGAGCCCTATTGCACAGACGCCTGCAACAATATTGGGCTTATGAACATCCGCATCTGCATAAGGGAATATCTGGTGACTTGCCTTCCAGTCCTCATTGGGAGTATCAGTACAGATATCTTCGCAGTTCGTTTTATAAAAGGTACGGCAGGCAAAGGTAGACCATACCGATACCGCAGATTGCAGAGGTGTTTTTTCCTTGAAATAAACAGAAAGGACGATGTTTTGTCCGGGTAAAATAGCAAAAGGCATTTCATCACTGTAAAATTCTTCTCCGGCAGGAATATTTATTTTTCCTTGCCCCTTAGAAGTTACAGGCACAAAGGAGGAAACATTGCCATCTGCATCCTCTTTTCCTATATAGACCTTTTCTAATGTAAGGGGTTCTTTAGCATAGCGGTTGGAAAAGAGAAGTCTGACCTTTTCTCCGCGAAGATTATTTTTAAAAATAGTCGTTTGTGTAGCATTTTCAAGATATCCGATACTTGTGTTGTAATTGACAGGTAAATATTTCCAGGTGTTTTTCCATTTCATAAGTTTTCTCTCTCTTTCTATTTATTGCAAATTGCTGGTACAAATGCTATATTGGCATCATAGGAGGTAGCAGAATGAGCACGTTATATGAGTCAGTAAATGACCTCTTTGATAAACTTCCGGTAAAGATTTATAAGCATAATCTTCAGGGAGAATATATTTGGGCACCTCTTCACTGGCATAGGAGTATTGAACTGTTGGTTTCTTTTCAGGGACATAATTGTATGAGCATCGGTGGTAATGATTTTGTTTTTACCGAAGATGATTGGACGATTATTAATAGTAGCGAACTTCATTCCTCCCGTTATCTTACTACAAAAGATACCTTTGTGGGTATTTCAGTAATTATTTCTTTGCCTTTTATTGAAGAGTGGATTGGGAAAAATGTTATGTTTTATAATCCGGGGCGAAAAGCGGTAACGGAAATAATTCAAAAATTAGCCATGGATATTTATCACTTGAAGGAGGACTCTGCATATTATGCATTGAAGGTAATGTCAAAGACAATGGAAATTCTTTTGGTGTTAGCAGAGTATTGTGTGAAGGAGAATGTAGTCTATAAAATTCCATTTAATAAATCAGGTTCTAAGGGCAATGATTTTTTACGATACATAGAGGAAAATTATAGACAAACATTTTCTCTTAATGATATAGCAGATTATTTCCAATATACCCCAAGCTATTTTTCTCGTTTTTTTAAAGAGCTTGTAGGGGTAAATTTTTACTCCTATCTTAACTATGTCAGGGTGCATCACGCAACAAAAATGCTCTTAGAGGGAGATACTACCCTGACAGATTGCGCTCTATTAAACGGTTTTCCAAATGTAAAATCCTTTATTAGTATGTTTAAAAGAATTCATGGATGTACGCCGGGAGCTTTTTTAAAAAAACGTTCTTTATAATCACCCTTTTACACTGCCGGCGACTACACCCTCTATAATATACTTTTGTCCCAAGAAATAAAAGATGAGAATGGGAATAATGCCAAGCAAAAGTCCTGCCATCATAGGGGAGTAGTCTGCAGTGTGGTTACTTAAAAAGGAAAAGGCGGCAATCGCCAAAGTCCTGGTCTCCGTTTTTGTCAAGAAAAGACTGGTCATAAGATAATCATTCCAAGAGCCTAAAGCGACAAATACCATGACAGTAATCATAATTGGCTTTAATAGCGGAAAAATAATGGTAAAAAATGTCTTAGTGAATCCACATCCGTCAATGCGGGCGGCTTCATCCAGTTCTAGCGGAATTCCCGCTGCGAATCCATTGTAGAGAAAAACAGCAAAAGGAATATTTAGAGCAGCTGCTATATAGGCTACCAAAAATAGATTGTTAGAAAGACCTAAGCTTCCTCCATAGATCTTAACCAAAGGTATCATATAGACCTGAAAGGGAGCTACCATAGAAGCCAAAAACAAAGAAAATATCAGCTTATTTATTTTCCATTTTTTTCGTGCAAAAAAATAACCGGTCATAGAAGCTAGTAGAGTGTTAAATAAAGTAGCAACTATTGTAATAAGGGCTGTGTTAGACAAAGCACTTTGGAAATGCATAGTTTTGATTGCTTTGGTATAGTTATCTAAATTCCAAACCTCAGGGAAAGCAAAAGGCTTAGTTAAAAAATCGGAGGTTGGCTTAAAGGTATTTAATACAAGAATATAAAAAGGAACTAAAAAAAGTAATAATATAAAAAATATAAACAAAAAAATTATAGTGTTTTAAGCATTTTTTCTTTTCATCATCCGCCTCCTAACTTTCTGTAGTAGCCCCTTTTTTGGTGAAGTACACCTGCAAAAGAGCTATCACTGCAACAATAATAAAGAGGATAAGTGCCTGCGCCTGTCCTTTCCCGTATTCCATACTGGTAAAGGCAGTTTGATAAATCTTATAGGCAATTAACTCTGTAGATTTGTAGGGGCCTCCGGCAGTCAAAGAAAGATTTACGTCAAAAGACATAAAAGCTCTGGTAATTGAAAGGAAAATACAAATAGCAATAGAATTTCTGATGAGAGGGAGGGTTAGGTGGCGAAGTATCTGCCATGCCCCAGCGCCATCAATACGGGCAGCCTCTTTTAATTCTTCGGGAATATTTGTAAGTCCGGCAATATAAATAACCATTAAGTATCCGCTCATTTGCCAGGCACTGACAATAATCAGGGCAACCAGTGCTTTCGTGGGATGAGTAAGAAAGGATGTAGTCATAGAATCAATGCCCCATGTTTTTCCGAGACTGGTTAATACATAAGAAAAAATAAAATTCCATATATAACCTAGGATAATTCCTCCGATAATGTTAGGGGTGAAGAAGCCCACACGAAAAAGTTTTTGTCCCTTTAGTCCGCTTGTAACAGAGATTCCTAAAAACAGACCGATAAGATTGCTAAGAACCAAAGAACTGATTACAAAAATGACAGTTTTTATAAGGGAAGTAAGAAAGGTCGAATCTGTAAAAACAGCCTTGTAATTTTCTATTCCAATAAAATGGATATTCATAGACATTCCATCCCAATCTGTAAAGGTAATACCAAGACCATAAAAAAATGGAACGACTACGACAGAAAACCACAAGAAAAGAGAGGGGAACACAAAGAGTAAAAAAAGTCGTATGTTTTTTTGAAGAATTTCTTTTTTAAAATTCATAGAACTTATCTCCTTTAATAAGTAGTGGGAAGTAAAAACTTCCCACCTTGTGAATTATACTATTCTTTTTTGTTTTTCCAATAATTATCAACATTAGTAATTAAAGTTTGTCTGTCAGAAGAACCTGCCAGATATTCACACATGTAGGCGCCTACTTCATACCAAACATCGGAAGGAAGCAAATCAGCTGTTCCGTAGTAGTCATAGTTTTGCCCGGCTTCGACGTATTTTGCAGTAGCAAGTCCTAAAGGACTTTCAATAGCATCAATAGGGAAATTCTTATAAGGGAAAGCCTGTCCGCAAGTTTTAGCGAAGTCTTTTAATACATCTTCGTTTGAAGTGATATATTCTATAAATTTCAAACCTGCTTCCTGTTCTGCCTCAGAGTTTTGGCTGGCATCAATACAGTATCCTTTGGCAAAGGAAGTTGGAAGTAAGGTGTTGTTTTTATTATTGGCATCATCATTTCCGGGAACCGGAAGAATACCATATTCATTATCACTTACATTATCAAGAATACCCATGTAAGTCCATGCCCAGTCACCCATAAACCAGGTCCCTACTTTTCCGCTTACTAAAGCTTCTGCATCCAGATTTACATTTCCAACAAGCGCATCATTTTTGTTATAATTATATTTTGCAATTAAATCGAAAGTGTCCATATAATCATTAAAAATCTTATCATCACTTAAGCTGATTTTGCCTTCTTTTTCAGAAGTGACAAATTCCATACGTTCCTTGGCATCACCTCTTTGTGAACCGTAGGTTATTCCGAAGAAATGTCCGCCCAAAGACCAGTTGATTCCTGTAAACATAGAAGCAGCAACACCGGTTGCCTCGATTTTTTTGAATAAATCTTCCAAATCAGAACGTGTCTTAATTGTAGAAGGATCAAAACTTCCACCTACTGCTTTATCCAGAACCGTTTTGTTGTAAATCAGACCGATACCCGCGGTAGAGTAAGGAATACCGTAGACCTTGTCATTGTAGGTATAAGTTCCGAAAGAATTTTCTTCAACATTGGACATCCATTTGGATTCTTCCGGATTAAAGGGTCTCATTCTCTCTTGATTTTCATAAATATTTATAGGGTCCATAAGAGAAACTGTTGGTGCTTCTTTGCTGGCATAAAGAGACATCCATTTTTGAAGCTGGTCATCTCCAGCTGCAATATATTCTACATGAATATCCGGATTTGCTTTTTCAAAACCACTGATGGCATTTTGAAACATTTCATCCTTTCCGGTTTCTGTCGTATAGAACGAAATTTCAACAGGTCCTTTTGTTTCTTTTGCATCTTTGCCATCTGCAGATTTATTTGAGCTTGCACAACCACTGAATAAACTGCTTGTTATTGCCATGGTAAGAATAATCGCAATACTCCTTTTTTTCATAGCAAATACCCTCCTTGTTTGATTTTTCTTTCATTATAGTGGTTATTATGTGGAATTACTTTGCTTTTTTTTCTCTCTTTATAGTTAATTATTTACATTTTTAT
>DATCYL010000216.1:0-2015 GCA_036570305.1 Lachnospiraceae bacterium | reverse complement strand
CATAAGAGCCAAACTCTCCCCATAAAAGCTCCTCTATAAGGCAAGCAGAGTCTTTTTCTTCTCCCTCTTTTGGTAGACTAATCTTTTTTATTTTTTCCAATATTGGAATCCCATCCCACATTCTCATTAAATTTTCAAACTGTAAAATCTTTCCCCTGGAAATTTTATCGTCCTTTACAGGCATATATATGGCATCACATAGCCCCAATAAGTGAAACAAATCTTCTAATCCTTCTC
Source organism: Lachnospiraceae bacterium (assembly GCA_036570305.1). Taxonomy (GTDB): domain Bacteria; phylum Bacillota; class Clostridia; order Lachnospirales; family Lachnospiraceae; genus JAQVHQ01. The sequence goes on along the minus strand of DATCYL010000216.1, from coordinate 1,778 downwards.
CAAAATCAATAATAATTATCCGGTAATTTCCCTGACTTTGTAACAACTCGAAAAAGTCTTTCCATTCCCCATAATTCATTGAGAAAAAATCTTTGGGATTTTTAGCCGGTGCTATATAGTCCAATTTGCCCAAATGATATACCATACTTTTTAATCTATAGATAAAACTCGTATCTCTATCCTTGGCATAATACAAAAGTTCATCAAAAGTATGCTCATAATTTTCCTGAAAAATATCCTCAAAACCCGAATATGTTTCCAAATTTACATAAAGTGTACTTTTCTCCTCTGCCAAAATTTGTCCTGCAACCAGTGCAAATGATGTTTTTCTTACTCTTGCTAGGGGAGAATAAACCCCCATTAAAAAGCTGCTTTTCCCTGAAAAAATGACACTGTCCAAATTTTTTGTCTCTTTCCCATAAATCGTTAAAACCTCTCTAATCAAAGCCTCTGACGATTGATATTTATAAACGCTTTCATAGTTTTTAAAAGCCTTTGGAATGTTTCCCTCACTTAAAAGGATAACCTTTCCTTCTACCAAGTCCTCCAAGCCCATTTCCATTAATTTTTCTGAGATAAGAAGCAAATCAACTTTATTTTTATTTGTATATTCGACAAAAACATCCTTTCCTGTAAAAGCTATCATCTCAAAAGGAAAATCTCCCTGTTGATTAAAATGTTCCATAAAATAATAGGCATATCCATGCTCTCCATCCACAATTGCCATTGTTTTTCTCTTCATAAAAATCCTCCTAGAGTTAAGAGCAATGCCAAAAAGATAGGCACTGTAAAATGAATCTGTTCCATCTGCATCCCTCCCCTTTCCCCTACTTTGGTATAAGGATAAAGGTCTCCTTTTTCTATGTAAGCTTTCACATAAGACATAAAATAGGTAATCCTATTCTTAAAGTTCCCACAGATAAAAAAGACACCTATGGAAATCAGGGATCCTAAAAGAAAGGATGCTAAAATACATTTTGTAATTTTTACCGCCCCCAGCATCCCACCCAAAGCAGACAACAACTTGATATCACCCGCTCCTATCATACGAAAATGAAATATAGGTAGTAAAAGTGCTATGGGTAAAATTCCTCCTAACATCCAGACAAAAAAGCCACCGTTTCCATGCCTTGATAAGCACCATAAAAGACCTAAACCGTAAGAAATTAAAATCCAATAGTTTTTGATTTTTCCCGTAAATAGGTCAAAACACATGGCAATAATTGAGACAGAAAGTGCTAAATAAATTAAAATCAAAGCACACCTCCCTGCTATATAAAGTTATAAAAAATTGGGAATTGTATCGTTTGAACAAACGATATAAGAAAAATGGTTTACCAAAAAGCCAATGACTGTCTTTCTGATAAACCATATTTAAACACATTTTATTTTACTTGTAAAGAGAAAATTTTACTTATTTACAATATATTTACTTTTTTGCCTAGACAAACTGATTTAGCTTTTCATCATAAGTGTAATCAATCTGCTCCAGTTTTTCTAAAATCTCCTGACCTTTTACACCTTTTCTTTTACAAAATTCAAAGAAATTCTTATCATAATCCCGCAAATTTGTATTTACATAACTAAGTAAAATGACAGGATCTTTTGGTAATGTATTGTCCACAAAACTTCCCCTCTCTTATAGCATGTGGGCACGAAGTTCCTCTGCGCTTTCTTTGCAAAGGTATGCCGGTGCAATATCAAATACTGTCTTACAACCCTTTACACCCTCTTTGTTTAAACGATAAGCCGCTCTTGCATAAGCAACTAAAACGCTC
>DATCYL010000215.1:0-2882 GCA_036570305.1 Lachnospiraceae bacterium | reverse complement strand
CAAGCTCAAAGGTAGCAGTACTTTTAATGCCGACCAATGAAGAACTCGCTATTTGCAGAGAGACGGTAGCTTTACTGTAAGCTGTTAGAGAGAAAAATATAGTTGACAAAGGCAAAGTGCTTATGTATAATAGTCAAAGTGTGATTAGGAGAATGTTATGCAGATAGATTTGACAAAGCTCTTGTCCGGTGAAGGCAGAAAAGAGTCTCATGATATAGGTTATAATCCTGAGATGTATAGGTCAAAAATGGGAGACTTTCCCTTAGAGGAAGCGGCTACTATTCATTTTGACTTGGAGCATATTAAAAATCGATTGGTAAAGGTGGAAGCCAGAGGGGAAGTTTCTTTATGGATTCCTTGTGGCAGATGCTTACAACCGGTAAAAGTTGATTTTCCTATAGAAGTTTCTGAGGAGATAGATTTGACCCTTTCTTTTGATGAGAGGAGAAATTCGGAGCATTCAGGAAATTATATAGAAGGACAGGTTTTAGACACAAATCAGTGTGTGGATAACGAAATCTTAATTCAATGGCCCTTGAGGGTACTTTGCAAGGATGACTGTAAAGGAATCTGTAGCCATTGTGGAAGTAATCGCAATATTACAAAATGCGATTGTGACACAAAGGAATTAGACCCCAGAATGGCTGCTATCAAAGATATATTTCATCAGTTTAAGGAGGTGTAACAATGTCCATCTGTCCAAAGAATAAAAGTTCTAAAGCAAGAAGAGATAAGAGAAGAGCGAACTGGAAAATGAGTGCGCCAAACCTTGTAAAATGCAGCAAATGTGGAGCGCTTATGATGCCACACAGAGTGTGCAAAGCATGTGGTTCTTACAATAAAAAAGAAATCATTGCTCAGGATTAATTGAATTTATGATTTATGAAAGGGGATACAGATAAGAAAAAAGACTTATCTGTATCCCCTTTTTCTTTACTCTCTTACTCAAGGGAAAGGGCTTTTCTTTTTAATGGAAATAGAGTATAATCAGCTAATAGTCCTATTATATAAAATGGAGGTAGTTTTATGACAAATAAGATTATAAAAAAAATAAGTATATTTGCACTATCAGCGGCTTTAGGTTTGGGAATCAGTGGCTGTGGGGCTTTGGATATGTTAGGCATATCGACTAAAAAAGAAGAGAAAAAAGAGGTTACGGAACAAAAGGTAAAAGAAAAGACAGAGGCACCTACGATTACGGCGGATTTATCAGGAAGCATTACTTATGGATTAAATCAAGAGGCGACTCCTGTTTTTGTGGAAGCAAGTGTCAATGACGGTGGTACTTTAGTCTACCAGTGGTATAAAAATACGACAAATTCTAATGGAGGCGGAACTCCAATTGAAAATGCTACAGGTAAAGAATATAAGCCGTCTACAGCGGAAGTTGGGAAATTGTACTATTATGTGGTAGTGGGAAATGCATCGGCAGATGATTCTAAAAATCCGGGTATGACCACAAGCCAGACTCTGGAAGTGATTGTTCAAGAGGGTGAGGCAGCAGCAGCACCGGCAGAGGCGACACAGCAAACACAAGAGCAAGAGGTACAAGCTCAAGCGGCGGCACAAGCTCAGGCGGCTGAGGAAGCAAAGAGAGCACAGGAAACAAAAGCGGGTTCTTGGGAGGATACTGCTGAGGGAAAAATGTTTCGACATGATGACGGTACTTATGCAACAGGAGAATGGAAGGAAATTAATGGACAGAGATTTCATTTTGATGGAAATGGAATTTTGCAGACCTCTTGGTTTACAGATACGGACGGGGCAACTTATTACCTATCTACCCAGGATGGACACATGATAGTGGATTTTGATGTGGATGGACGTCATTTGGGATCTGATGGAAAGGCTACTTCTTAAGATTTTATATTTCGCTTGATATAAGGAGATAAATCTTAAAAGATGAGAGGGTTAGAAATTATGGAATATAGGTATAAAGTGGCTGTGGATGCCATGGGTGGTGACAATGCACCCAAAGAGATAATAAAAGGTAGCGTAGAGGCTGTTAAAGAATGTAAAGAGCTGGAGGTAATCCTTTATGGGGAAGAAAAGCAAATACATGCAGAATTGAGCGGCTATCATTATAATACAGATCAAATAAAAGTGGTGGCAACAAGTCAGGTAATAGAAATGGCGGAAGCACCGGTAGCTGCTATTCAAAAGAAAAAAGATTCTTCTATAGTTCAGGGACTTTTGGCTGTGAAAAAGAAAGAGGCAGACGCTTTTGTCTCTGCCGGAAGTACCGGTGCGGTTTTGGTTGGAGGACAGGTTTTGGTTGGTCGAATCAAAGGTGTTGAAAGACCACCCTTGGCACCTCTTTTACCGACACAGACAGGTGTGTCACTGCTCGTTGACTGTGGTGCTAATGTAGATGCAAGACCCTCTCATCTTCTGCAGTTTGCTAAAATGGGTTCTATTTATATGGAACATGTTGTAGGAGTTAAAAATCCAAAAGTTGCTATTGTAAACATCGGAGCAGAGGAAGAAAAGGGAAATGCGTTGGTCAAGGAGACAATGCCTCTTTTAAAAGAATGTAAGGATATTAATTTCATCGGCAGTATTGAAGCCAGAAATATTCCCAAAGGCGATGCTGATGTGATTGTGTGTGAAGCTTTTGTGGGTAATGTGATTTTAAAACTGTATGAAGGGGTGGGGTCAGTATTACTTAAAAAAATTTCCACCGGGCTTCGTAGTAGTCTAAGATCTAAAATAGGAGGTCTTTTGGTAAAACCGGCATTGAAGGCTACTTTGAAAGATTTTGATACCAGCGAGCATGGCGGTGCACCTATGTTGGGCTTAAAAGGCTTAGTGGTAAAAACTCATGGAAGTTCTAAGGCGGTGGAGATTAAAAATTCTATTTTACAATGCGTGCAGTTTAGTAA